>JAKLIR010000621.1 GCA_022709505.1 bacterium
TGCCGAATACATCACTCCTAATCCGACCACGTAAAAAACCGTCATCGCAAAACCGCGCGCCCGCGATTTCCCGCTGACATTACCACCGATATATGCCGCGGTGATCGGTATCATCGGGTACACGCAGGGCGTGAGGCTCGCAAGCACCCCTCCGGCGTACGCCGCCGCGAACGCAAGAACCGGCGAACCCGCCAGACCTTCCTGCATGAGATTGCTGATCACCGCCATACTTATTTATAAATTCTCCACTTCTTTCATGCAATATTTAGACAGAATGAGATGGATAATGTTCTAATCAACATAATTCCTGATTTCGCGGGGTTTATCAAATCGCTTCAGCTTCAACTCACTTCGCCGTCGTCATTCAACGCCACTGCGCCGTGCTTCCTCGCATATTCCCATAATGACTTCTGCAAAAGCCTGCGCGCGCGAAACAACCGTGATTTAACCGTTCCGAGGCTCACTTCAACAATCATCGATATCTCGTTGTAGTTGAAACCGTAAACGTCCGAGAGCACGAAAGCGATCCGGTATTCATCGGGCAGCTCTTGCACGGCGCGCGAGATATCTTCCTCGATTATATATTTCAGCAGTTCCTTCTCGGGGACGCCTCGTTCGTTGGTCAAGAATTTCGCCTGCTCGTATAACGAAAACTCCGGGACGTCGTCAAGACTCACCGTTGTTCCGGATATCTTTGAATGTTTGTATCTGTTATAAAAACAATTTGTGAGAATCTTGAAAATCCACGCCCGGAAATTCGTCCCCTCCTCGAACTGCTCGAAATTCCCGAATGCGCGAAGATATGTTTCCTGAACTAAATCCTCGGCTTCGGCGGGGTCTTTCGTCATTCGAAGCGCAGCGCCGTATAACATGTCGAGATAAGGCATGGAGAGAAGTTCAAAACGCTTTTTTGAATCCGTATCCATGGCGCGACCAAAAAAAGTACGGCAATTTTCGTCCGTTTTTTTATAACAACAATAATATCAAGATTTTTTCAAAGTATTTGGAATTCTTGATCTCAATTTGTCGTAGGGTTCGAGTTCGTCATAATCCACAAGACAATGCAGAGCGGCGTTTTCAGTCTTCACACCGGCCTCATGTGCGGCGGCGATCGGATTCAATCCGCCGATGACCGCAATTCCGACCATCCCCTCATTCACGGGGACGTTGAGCAACGGTTGATTGGGCCTTCCCACGCTTATAATTCCCGCGAGCCCGAGATGTTCGAGCCTCTTGTTCACCTCTTCAAGCCCCTTGCTCGCCACCACCGGAAGTTCTCTGAAGCTCGCGCCGACGACTCCGCTTCTGCCCAACGACGCATCGCCCACGTTCGTCATCCCCGCCCGGAGGAAAACCTCGAGAGGGTCAACGGTCGTTCCGAGATAATCAACCAGCTCCGTGAAGCAGACGGGTTTGTGACTCTCGATTCTCAGCAGGCTCCCGAAACGCGACAGCACCGGCACGCCTTCTTTAAGCAGCACTCCGTTCAGGGTCACACTGCAAACCGTCC
>JAKLIR010000063.1 GCA_022709505.1 bacterium
GTGCGTGGATTATTTTCGGTTACTCCATAATTTAATATTATTATCATTATTGTAACACATATTCTGTATTTTTAAGATGATTTTTTGTATTTTTGTACTCATGAGGAAAATCATTATCATTGATGAAGAATATTTAAGCGGCAGAAATAAAAAAAGCCCGGCTTTTCAGCCGGGCTTTTAATTCAACTAATAGCATTGGAAAAAGGATATTTATCAATACACTTGATTCATGACATTGGTGCATTCCACACTGCACCAGATGCAGCCGGGCGTACCGCAAGGTGTGCCGTTGTTAGCTCCAAGGTCGCATTGTTCGCCCATTCCCACGAAGTTATCTCCGCAGATGTTGCAGTCATACGGGCAGGTCTGTAAAGTTTCGCCTGATTCGCATGAGTTATTACCGCAGATATTGCTCCCGCCGCAATCCGAAGTGCATTCCATGGGCTCGCTTGCGCTCAACGACGTGGTGTTGCAAATGCCGTCGCCGCAGATGGGGCAATCCTCAAAGCAGGAAGAAGAAGTTTCTTTCCCGTATGCGCAGATTCCGTCACCGCAGACCGGGCAGTCTATCGTGCACGATCCGACCTCGGAGGGATCGCAGAAGCCGTCCTCGCAGTAGCAGTCGCTGGGGCAGCTCGAGTTGGATTCGCCGCACTGTGGGTTGCAGTAGTAATCGCCGCAAGAGTAATTCGCGCAGTAAGAGCCGCAGTCGGCCGGGCAGCTTGTCGGGTTTTCGGTGATGCTGCACACGGTGTCTCCGCATATAACGCCGCAGTCTTCGGGGCAGGGCGGAGTGAAGGCGGCTTCAGCCGAGTGGCAGTTTCCATCTCCGCAGTAAGCCGAACCCGAGTAGTACGCTGTTTCACAGGTCAAGGAACAATATGTGCAGCCGCCGCAGCCGCCGTATGAAGGCTCGCAGATCACACCGTTGTCCGGACCGTTGTCGCACTGTTCGCCGAGATTTTCCTGTGGTATTCCGTTTCCGCAGGGCATTTCGACCGTATGGGAGACGCATTGGGTGTCGCAGTATGTGCAGCTTCCGCCGTACGGAGGCGTGCAGGGAGTGTCGGTGTTGTTCGCCGCGCCGTTGTCGCAGCCGCCGCCTGTGGTGTAAAGGAAGTTGCTGATACCGCCGCCTCCGCCGACAATTTCAAATGCCCCGGCGGATCTGCTTCCTTCGTCGCCGTTTACGATCCCGTCGCCGCACCACGGGCCCTGAACTGTTTTGAGGACGCAGGAGGTGTCGCAGTAGGTGCAGGAGCCGCCGGTGGGAGCGACGCATGGGGAGTTTGTGTTGGCCTGCCCGTCGTCGCAGGTTTCGGCGCCGGGGCCGTTGATGACGTTGTCGCCGCAGCGCGGGCCCGCGATTTCATGGGACGAGCAGGAAGTGTCGCAGTAGGAGCAGGCGCCGCCGTAGGACGGTGTGCAGGCGACGTTGGTGTTCGCGGGGCCGTCGTCGCAGGCTTCGCCGCCGTTGATCGCGCCGTCGCCGCAGGATGCTCCACTCGCCGTCTGGAGGCGGCAGGAAGTGTCGCAGTAGGAGCAGGTTCCGCCGTAAGGGGCGGTGCATGGCGTGTTCGTGTTCGCGGGGCCGCCGTCGCATTGCTCGCCGCCGTTGATCGCGCCGTCGCCGCAGGAGGCTCCGCTAACAGTCTGGAGCCGGCATGCTGTGTCGCAGTAGTTACAGCTCGCGCCGTATGCGGCTATGCAGGGCGTGTTCGTGTTCGAGGCGCCGTTGTCGCATTGCTCCTCGCCGTCGATCGAGCTGTTGCCGCAGGAGGCTCCCGCGATGGTGTGGGGAGAGCAGCTCGTGTCGCAATATGTGCAGTACCCGCCGTAAGGAGCGGCGCAGGGCGCGTTCGTGTTCGCGGTCCCGCCGTCGCACTGCTCCGTCCCGGTCACTCTGCCGTCGCCGCAGAAGCCGCAGTCGGACGGGCAGTTGTCAACCGTCTCGTCGCCCTGATTGCAGGTCCCGTCTCCGCAGGTCGCGCCGTGCGCGACCTTGACCGTGCAGTTCGTGTCGCAGTACGAGCATGAACTCGAATAGGCGGGGGCGCAGGCGATGTTGGTGTTCGAAGAGCCGTTGTCGCATTGCTCGGAAGCGTTGACCGCCCCGTCGCCGCAGAACGAACCGGCCACTGTGTGTGTTTTGCATTCTGTGTCGCAGTATGTGCAGGAACCGGCGTAGGGCGCCGCGCAGGGCGCGTCCGTATTCGCGTTGCCGTTGTCGCATTGCTCGCCTTCGACGTTCACCGCGGCGTCGCCGCAGAACGGACCGGCGTGGGTGAGCTCCTGCTTGGTCCCCGGCCGAATGGTTACGAATGTCTTCTGGTTGAACTCATCGGACGCCGTGAACTCCAGCGGCGCATTGCAGTTCCTGATCGTGAAATCGCTGAGATTGAACGAACCGTCGTTAGTTATGCTCACGCCCGGTATGCGGGTGAGGATCTGGCCGTCCACGGTAACAACCGCCTCCGGCGGCGCCATGCCCGAAATCTGGATGCTCGGGCAATCCGTGAAGCCGTCCGTGGGCGAGAACACTTTCAGGTCGGGCGCGCCGACCACGTCCGCGGACGTTTCGCACGAAGCGCGTGCCTTGCCGTCGCTCGAAGCGCAGTTGACCGCGATCCTGACCGATTGCTCGGACGTCACATCCATGAAGCCGGAGAAAGAACCGTCCGGGGTCGTGGTGGCCGGCGCCCCGTTGATGTCGCAGGCCGCACCCGGAGTCGTCTTTCCGCTTATCGCTATGTTTCTGTTCGTCAATGGGAACCTCTGCCCCGAATACGGCGCGGAGATGGAACAGGTAACCTGAACTTGTTTCTCGGTGTTCGCGCAAGCGCCGTCGTTGCAGTACCCGCCGCAGCAGTCGGCCGCCGCCGTGCACGCCGCTCCGTCCGCTATGCATTGCGGCTTCCCGCCTCCCGGCGCTCCCGCCGTTTCCTCTCTCGGAATCGCGCACACGGAGTTCACGCATTTCATACCCCCGCAGCACGCCGCGTCCGCCGTGCACGCCGCGCCTTCCGCGTAGCATGACGCTTCCTTGAACGACGCTTCTTCATCCGCGCACTTGTTGTTCACGCACTTGCCCGACATACAGTCCGAGTCAGAATCGCACTTGTCTTTGTCATCTTCCTTCACCGGCGCCGCGTCGCTCGGGGTCGAACCCGGCGTCACCGACGTCGTCTCATCTTTCCCTATGCAAACTTCTTTCCCGTTCGCAAATACGCATATCGTCCCCGACCGCCCGATCACGTCCGTCGTGTTGTCCGGCGTGTTCTCGATGTCTCCGGTGGTCCCTCGCACGCCGGCTATCGCCGTCGGCGTCGTCACCTTGAACTCAGAATTGGGATTAGTAAGCTTTTCCGCCTTGAACTTCACCTTCCCTACCGAGAGGTCGAGGTTGGACTTCACCTCTTTCGTCCTCGGGTCGATGTCGATCGCCTTGATGATGAAGTTAGTGAACGATGTTATCTTGACCGTGTTCCCGGAACTCCACTTCACCACGGCTCCAGACTTGGCGCCTGTCTTTATCGCGGTCCCGGACGGCAGCGTCATACCCGGCTTCCCGGCCTGCCAGCCCTTCCCCGGCATCTGCACCTGCACGTCCCCTTCCACCGACGCGAGAAATCCCGATACCGGGAAAGAGTCGCCTCGCGCGGCGCAGATCAGCGGCAGCAACACCGCGAAAAACAGAACAATACTTTTTCTCCCAAGAAGTTTCATGAGTGTCTCCTCCAACTGAAATTAACACGGCGGAACACCTTCATCCGCTCTGATGCCGACTGCCACGCTGCGATTGTTCCTTTTGTTCGTATTGTGCGTGGATTATTTTCGGTTACTCCATAATTTAATATTATTATCATTATTGTAACATATATTATGAATATTTAAGCCGTTTTTCCATTTTTACTAAGGGAATTGAATATATGGAATACCGAGCGAAATAAACCGCGCTTTAATACAGTTGTAAATATTATCGAAGATAGATAGGGTTTTACTGTGTAGATCAAACAGAGTTCATTTTAATTTTCCGACCGCTGAAACGAAACCGGAAGGCGAGCCGCTGTAAACCGGGGCTGCGTTCAGATAAGGTCTCGCCGTCAAAAAACGGCCGTGAGAATATTGCATTATTATCATCGAGCCGTAATTTCCTGAAGTTGTCACGAGTAAGTCGTCGATATTGTCTCCGTCAACATCGCCCGCTGAGACATGCACGCCCGTGACATCCTGTCCCCAATCGGCTGAAAGATCGGCCATGGGGTTTAAGGGATCGAAGCCTTTGTCCTCATATCGCAACACAAGAATTCTCACGCCTCCGTTTTGGGACGCGAGCACGAGTTCATCGCGGCCGTCGCCATCGAAATCGCCCGCGGCAAGAGATGTGGAGGAACAAGTGTTGCCGAAATAACCTTTTAATTCAGAGATTAATTTGGTTTGCCCTTTGTGAGCGAGGTCAACCGAGAAGACCTTGATCATTTCTCCCGCACCCGCCGAAGAGAGAGCGAGTTCATCGCGCCCGTCCCCGTTAAAATCGCCCGCCGCCAAGTTCGCCCCGGCGCCGGAACCCGCACCGAAAACATTAAACAGCTCCGGAATTTGTTGAACCGGGGATAGTCGAGATCCGTCAAACTTATAGAAAAACGTATAGTCCGCCACATCTGAAAGGGTCAGTGCGAGTTCATCTGCTTTGTCCCCGTCGAAGTCTCCGAAAGCAGCATTTAGGCCGAAGTCGCTTCCGGGTATGGCCTGATAGATCACTTGAGCCGGTTGGGCGGGATCGAGCGCGCGTTTGTTCAACTTGAACAAGTGAACCCGTTCTCCTCTTTCGAGGCTTGAAACGGCGAGTTCGTCCGAGCCGTCTCCGTCATAGTCGCCGGTGGAGATCGAGCCGATGCCCGTGGGGTCGGAGAATACGGCGCCGCTCGTGTTTTCCGGGGCGGAGAAATTGAAGTGTTTGTTACGGCAGGGGAAAGAAGCCACGCCTACGTTCGGTGCGGCGGTTGGGGCGGTCAGGATTATCCTGCCGTCGCTCGAGCAGGAAGGAGTCAGATCCGGGGGGCCGTCCGGTTTGGCCTCGGAGGGAGGTTGATTGCCGTCAGGTTGTTGTCCCGGTGTCGTTGTTGTCTTGGCCTTGGGGGTTATCGTTACGGCGTAGTCTCCCTTCAGAAACTTAGGTGTGGCGAGGCTATTCGGCATTTCCTCGGACATTTCCGACAAAACGTCGAGGAAGACGCGGCCTGTTTCGCTTTTGGCGAATTTCACGAGATATGCCGGCGGCTCAGGGAGGATTTTCTTCAGTCTCGCCGGGTCTGGAAGGCCTATGGCCTGATTGGAGTTGCGCTCGTAAGTTTTTGAATATGTGAAAGTGTCCGAGGCTTTGTCGTAAACAAGAACGGCGAGCCGGATATTGACCCATTTTTCACCGAGAGTTTTAGGATCCGAGTAAATGTCGAGCTTAAAAAGAATCCCGAAAACGATCAGTTCGGCATCGATTTTTTCCGCGAGTGCTTTGATTTTTGTTTTGTTGAGGAAATCCTGTTCTTTGTCGCTAATAGCGAAGAAGTTGAAGGCGTCTTCGGCGGCCGGGCGCAAGGTCTCCATGTCCGGCGCGGGAATGAAGTCGAGTTTCGAATATTTCCCGAGAGCGGCGTCGAGCGTGTCCCGCAGGGACCTTTCGAGGCCGAAACGTTCGCGTGTGAAATAGTCGTCTCCGTCCGGCGCCACAGTGTCTTTCAGCGCCGTTTTCGGCATTCTGACGAGGGAGAAAAAGAATGCGGTGGCGGCGCGCGTTCCATCTTTTTCGGCGGCGCGCGCGGGGATCACCATGGAGAGAGTTATGATAAATGTAATCAGAATGATTGCGCGCGGTTTCATCCAGCAACCTCTTTTTTCCAAAAATGCAAAAAGTCGAAACAATCTTACAGTCGAGGATATTATATACGGTAATGATTTTCACATAAATGCCGGACATGGCAAAGAAATAAATGAAATCGGTTATTGATGTGCCGGGAACAGATCAACCAAAAGGAGGCAAAGCGGAAAAATTAAGGTCGATCAAGTTTACAAGGTTAATAATAGTGAATATGATAACTCATAATTCAATATGGGAAACGAATTAATCGAGATGGAAAAGCCAGAGGAAAGAGCGGAATTCATAACCCATTTGCTCGCTGGTAATTCATCTATGGCGCGGGGGGACTTCGACGGCGCCGTGAATGAATACCACAAAGCGCTTTCGCTCAATCCCAAGTTTGCGTTGATATCGGGCAAGCTCGGCGAAGCTTATTACAAGAGCAAGAATTACGATGAATCGGTGAAATATTTCAAAAGGGCGCTCGAGCAGGACCCCCAAAGCACGGAAACGCTTTACCGGCTTGGGAAGGCGTATGGAGAAATGGGGATGCCGATTCAGGCCGCCGTGGCGTTCGACCTTGTGAGGGAGCGTGACAAGGAGGGGGATTTTGAAGACAGGATAGAGGACACGCAGCGGCGGATCAAGCATAGGTCGAGCCACAGGGAAGGCAGGCGAGTTTCGCCGGGCGCGGTCCTCGGCAAGAGTCTCTCGATAATCGCGGCCCACCCCGCCGTGCTTCTGCCGGTTTTCGCGGCGGCCGCGGCTCTTTATCTTTTCACTCCGCTTGTTTCGTTCCTCACGACACTCGTTTTCAAGCATGGCGCCGCGCACGGTCTTACAGCCTATCTCCTTAATCCCCAACTATCTCTGAATATGCGCTCGCTCGCCGTATGTATATCTCAGGTTCTTTTCCTTTCGCTTTTCTATATCCCTCTTTTATGCATTGTAATCGCCGTCGCAAATAGGGTGGTTCGCGCGCGGGAAATATCGATGGGAGAGGCTATCGAGAAGATCACTTCCAACTACAGCACGATCATCGCCTTATCATTGGAAATCGGGATCGCGATTATCGCATTCGCCGCAGTGTCCGTGTTCCTTTTGAAAACCTTTTCGCTCATGATATTGGAATTCACGAGAATTAATCTGTCGCTCATTCCGCTCTTGATCCCAACTCTGCTCATACCCGTTTCATACGTAATTTATCTTTATCCCGGAGTGATTGTGGACCGGAGGGGCATATCCGCGAACCTTAAAAAAACCGGAACTTTCGCGAGCAGATATTTTCTGTGGACGTACATGTTATTGCTTATATATGCCGGCGCGGAGATCGGCGCGAATTACGTGACCGGGGCGAAGGGCGGTTTTCCATACGCGATTTTGAGGATCCCGGCAACGTTGTTGCAAACATATCTGATCACGGTTCTGACCGTGACATACTCGTTTTCTCAAAAACCCGGGCATCACAAACACCGTGTGAAAAAGCCCGCGGAAGAAGTCCACACTTTCGACAAATACGAGCGAAGGCATAAGAAGAAAGCCCCTGAATCGGGGAGTGATTATTCCGATGACGCTGAATCCGGACGTGAAGAGGACTATTGACCGGATGTTTTACTCGGCGCCGATCTGCGCGGTTTTTTCCGTTGTAACAGTCAGTCTTTTCCCGCCGCTTTCTTTCACGATATCTATAATTCCGACCGTATAGCCGAGTTTCGTTTCGGTATCCGCTTTGAGGATCACGACTTTTTCGGGGTCCGCGGCGAGGATGGGTCTCAGCAATCCGCCGAGCGAGTCGAGCGTTACGGGAGTGTCGTTCAGAAAGATTTCATGATTTTTCGTTATGTATATCTGAACTTTTTTATCTTTTAAAACAGTGTTCGTTTTAGAATTCGGAAGGTCGATGTTGTGAGCTGTTTGAGTCACGAAATTAGTGGTCAGCATGAAAAAGATGAGCAGCATGAGCATGATGTCGATCATGGGGATGAGGATGAATTCCGAAGAGCGTTTGGTTCTTCTTCTGATTTTCATTCAGCGGCCTTCCGGAGAAGATTCGTGAATCCATTCGAGGAGGCGGTTTCCGGCGAGGGAAGCTTCCTCGGCGAGCCTGTCGATGGAGCCCGAAATCCATCTGTAAAAAATGAACGAAGGGATCGCCACAGCAAGCCCCGCGGCGGTTGCGATCAGCGCCTCCCAGATACCGCCCGCGAGAACCGCGGCGTTGACCTGCCCCCCCATTTTCTGAATGTGGAAGAACGACCTTATGATGCCCGTGACCGTTCCGAGAAGGCCGAGCATGGGCGCTATCGTGGCGATCGTTGAAAGAGCTTCCACATAGTTTTCGAGTTTGCCGACCTCGGATGTGGCGGTGTTCGACATGGCGAGTTCGGCCGCGTCGTGGTTGCTCCCGTGGGCGAGTCCGGCTCGCAGAACAGTCTGAATCAAGCCCTTTTCTTTTTCGCATTCGGACTCCGCGGCTTTGAATTCCCTCTTCTTCGCGAGCGGCTCGATTTTTTTCAGCATCGCTTCGGGATCTCCGCCCCGCGCCTTGCCGAGCCTTATGAATCTTTCGATCACGATCGCCGCCATCAGCGCCGAGCACATGAGGATCGGCACTATCACGATCCCGCCTTTTTTCACGAATTCGATAATCATTTCATTCTCCAATCGTCACCGATATGAATACACAAGTTTTATCGATAGTTCAAGCGAACTCATTCCGAGTTCCTGCGGAAGCTTCGGGAACGGCGCAGCGTCTCGAACGGCCCGAACGGCCGCCGTGTCGAGAATTTCCGATCCCGACCCGCCGCTGACGCCCGCTTTCAAGAGGGCCCCGTCCGCGGATATCGTGAACCGCAGTTTCACTTCGCCTTGCACGTTTGACAAGCGGGCTTGCTCGGGATAAACCTTGCGCCTCTCTATCATCGTCTTTATCTTGCCGCCGTATTCCCTGATGATCGCCGACTTGTCTATCCGGGGCGGCTCGTCCGACGGCGGCGCTTTTTTTTCGGCAATGCTCCGCCCGCCGTCCGGGTCCGTTCCCGTGCCGCCGGGAACTCCGTTTTCCACCCGCGCGGTGCTTTTGTTCCCAACCGTTTCGGTGTCGTAGTTTTTAAGTCCCGCGGGAGAGTTGGGATTCACGGAAGCCGTTTCGAGTACGGAGTTTGCGGGAACGATCGAGTTTTCAGGCAAAGGGTTCGGCGGGGGTGCTGGGAGAGGCGGCGCCGCGCGCTGCGTTTTTTTGGGCATAACGGCGACGGACGACGGCGCGGCCGCTGTTTTTTCAACGTTGGAGGGGGCTTTCCTCGGAGGAATTTGTTTCGCCGGCTCAACCTTTCTTTCCTCCTGTGCATTTAACTTTTCCGCTCGTTTCGCGGTTTCGCCGGATTCGAACCTGACGCTCAATTTGCTTCTATTGAAGAATCCGGACGGGAGGGCGACTTGGGTGAGCAGCAGAATGTGCGCCGCCGCGGATAGCGCTATGAGTGTGGTTAGTAGAGGATTTTTTCGCAAAACGTTTCCAAAAAAATAGATTAAAAGCAATTTGCATTTTAGGCAATCGGTTTGCGTCGTGTCAAGGAGGAGAGGCCGATGATGCTTTGAAACGGTTCGCGAAACGACGGAAGGGATCGGTGCGTGTTTTTCATCGGGTTAAATGAAATAACAATTATTGATTTGTTATTTATTTTAAAAAGTGGAACATGTATTTAAAACATGTAAAATGTCATGGATGCGAAAGTGAGCGGCCCGGGAGGGCGTGACGGCTCACGGGAGTGATCGCGAAATGGAAAAGGTGTCGTAGAGCGATGATCGGAAGACTTATTCTTGAAGACGGAGCGGTGTTTGAAGGAGAAGCTTTCGGCTCGGAAGGCGAGAGGTTCGGGCTTGTGTGCTGTTACAGCGGAACCACTGGTCATCAGGAGATGGCGACCGAGCCTTCATATCTCGGCCGTATAGTGGTTTTCAGATCGCCCATGATAGGGAACTACGGTGTTGATGACAGCCTTTTCGAGTCGGACCGGGTGTGCGTGGAAGGGATAGTGGCGAGGGAACTCAATAGGGCGGCCGGGAGCAAGGAAGCTAAAAATTTCGAAGATTTCTGTATCGAGCGCCAGCTTCTCGGCCTGACCGGAGCTGACACTCGGGGTCTGAATCTCCACATATCCGAGAAAGGCGAACAGTTCGGGCTTCTAACGACAAAGCAGGGCGGGGTGAAGGACTACATGGCGATGATCCGCGTGCTGAAGGGGCCGATCGGCGGCGATCCCGATAGATACAGAGTGAGCGGAGAAGGGCTGCTCGCCTCCGTGCGGCCGGGCGGGAATAAAACCGTGCTAACGATAGACCTCGGAGCAAGCGTAAGTTTTTATTCGCTCCTGAAATCCAACGGGTTGTTCTGGAGGGCTTTCGGGCCTCAGATAGAAGCGGCGGAGATAAAGGCTATCAGCCCAGACGCCGTGATAGTTACGAACGGGCCTTACGAGCCGGGCTCTTTGAAAAAAACTATAGAGACGATAAGTCGGCTCGCGGGAAAGGTTCCGGTCTTGGGAGTGGGACTCGGCGGAGTAGCTCTCGGGGCAGCTCTCGGGGCCGCGCCGGAAAAGATGCGCGCGGGACACCACGGAATGGGATTCGGCGTCACGGATTTGAGAAACGGCGAATGTTTCATAACAAGTCAAAATCATTCGTTCACGATAAACGAGGGCAGCCTCTCGCGGTCGGGCGCGAAAGTTGTTTTCAGAAACGCGACGGACGGATCTCTCGAAGGATTCGCCCATGAAAAAAAACGGGCGGCCGGAGTTTTGTTCGACCTCAAGGGCCTTGAATTATTGAAGGACTTAATTTCATAGCGGCGGGTGCGGCGATGACCGCGAAAAAAGACATAAAGAAAATTCTTTTGATAGGCTCGGGACCTTTCGTTATCGGGCAATCGTCGGAGTATGATTGCGCGGCGGTCTCCGTGGGAGAGGCGCTCCGGGATGCGGGGCGCGATGTGGTGCTGCTAAGCAGCAACCCTATAGCGGTCATGACCGATCCCGAGCTTTTCTCAGCGACATATATCGAGCCATTGACCGAAGAGAGCATAAAAAAAATCATAGACATCCAAAAACCGGACGGCTTGCTTCCCATAGCGGGAGGCCGAACCGCGATAAACCTGACAGTGAGTCTCGCGAAGTCCGGTTTTCTCAAAAAGAACGGCGTCTCGGTGATAGGCTCGAACGAGAAAGTGCTCGCCCGTTGCGACGACTGGCGGCTGTTCAAGAAAACCATGTCGGATATCGGGCTAAAAATGCCGAAGAGCGGAATTGCCGCGACGCCCGGGGAAGCATACGGACTTGTCAGAAAAATCGGATTCCCCGTCGTGCTGCGGCCTTCGTTCAGCATGACCGGCGCGGGCGGCCCGATGTACTTCAACATGGAAGAGTTTGA
>JAKLIR010000064.1 GCA_022709505.1 bacterium
CACGCACACGCACAAGGGCGTCTTCATCGACAACCTTCGCTCGAGTTATCCCGCCGGCGCGGAAATTGTCTTCGAATCCATCCTCGAGGAAGCCGCATCGGTCGCGCATCGCCTGCTGTTCGTGATCGGAGCAAGCGTAACCATTTCAGGTTCCGCCGCGCCCGCGATCACAATCGAATCGCCGGAATCGTGGCGGACGGCCTTGAGATGGCTGGCGCTGATAGAGATCGAAGACGAGCAGCCGCCGGATTTCCTCGACGCGGAACAGGCGGGCTTGGAACAAATCCGTTTTTCGCCGTCGCGGCGCGGGGCATCTTGATGCGGACGCTGATGAAATACATAAACGCTCCTTATCGAAGACCGGGCGAGATCGAGCACAGTCTCCCCCTCAGGGTGGTGGCGTTCTTCGCCGTGGCTCTCGGCGTGTTCGTATCAGGGAGGGACACCGGCCTCGAAGGCGTCTTGCCAATTGGGATCGCCGGCCTGATCGCGGGATACGCCTTCAGCTACGCGAGGCGCGAGTACTCGAACTGGTGGCTGAAAATATTCATCGCGGCGGGAATGATCACCGCCTGCGTCATCTACCTGAACCAGATGTTATACACGATCAGAGACCACATCATCGTTCTCACTGAAATGATGATCTACCTTCAGGTTCTCCATAGCTTCGATCTGCCTCGAAGAAAGGATTTGATCTATTCGCTCCTGTCCGCGTTCATGTTGATGTGCGTCGGCGGAGTAATGAGCAGGAACATGGATTTCGGCATATACCTCGCGGTGTTCGCGGCGACGGCGCTGTCGATGCTCGCCCTGTTTCACTATCAGGAAGCCGCGCACGGCGCAACGGTGAATGGCGAATCCCGCTCTCTGGTCGCTCCGACGGTCAAGCTTCTCGCGCTCATAGCCCTCGGCTTCCCGGTGTTTCTCATCGCGCTGCCGAGATATCAAACCCACTATCTCGCCAATCTGCCGATCTCCGGAAAACTGCGCGAAACCGTCGAAAGATTCTCCGGCGAAATGCTCTACCCGCAGGCGCCGGGATCCGACACGGCGGGCGACGAGCTTTCAACAAACTACACTTCCTCGGCGTCCCGCTACCTTTCCGGGCGCAATGCCTACTTCGGTTTCGTTCCCGTTCTGAATCTCAACAACAGAGGTCGGCTGCCGGACAGAATCGTGATGAGGGTTAAAACGCCGACCTCGATTTATCACAGGGGCCTCGTCTTCGACCGTTTCAGAGGCGACGGTTGGAAAATTTCGGACTTGAAAGGCTTGAACATACGCCGCGCGGCGGGAACGGCGATTTTCGATCTGCCGCTTTCGGGATACGACGAATACAACACGACTTTCATAGAAAAAGATTTCACATATCACTCATATTACATAGAAAGAGACATGCCGAACATTATCTATGCGCCTTACAGGCCTGAAAGGTTGTACTTTCCCGCGGACACGATCTCTTTCGACCGCAACCTCGGCATGAAAGTGCCCGCAATACTTCAGAAGGGCGTCGTTTACACCGTGATTTCGAGCGTTCCGCATATTGATAAAAACACGCTGGACCGGATCCCCGCCATAGCATGTCAGGAGTCTAAGAAAACTTACTGCGATCCCGCATACATAACTCTCGAAACCCGGCGTCTCGCTCTGAAACTCACCGCCGGCTCGCCGCACTTGCTCGACAAAATCATGAACATTCAAAATTATCTTCTTGAAAATTACGAGTACGACATGAACATACCGCCCGCGCCGCCGGGCGCCAACGCCGTGCACCACTTCCTTTTCGTCTCCAAAAAGGGATTCTGCGAACACTTCGCGAGCGCAATGGCCGTGCTCGCGAGAGCGGCGGGCATTCCCTCCAGACTCATCACGGGCTTCGCTCCCGGCGACTACAATCCGCTGACAGGCTACTTCGAAGTCCGCGGGTCGGATGCGCACGCTTGGGTTGAAATCTACTTCCCCTTCATCGGCTGGGTTCCCTTCGACCCGACCCCTTCCGGGCCTTCCGGACCGGTGGTTTCGAACGAGGCGTCTCCGCTCGGCTTCTTCCTTGACAATTATTTGAAGGGCTTTTCGAGGAAAATCACATCTTATTTCGGACGCTTTTCACTCCGCGCACCGGAAAGCACGCGCACAATTCTTTTAATTTTGCTGTCCTTCGCATTGGTCGCTGCCGTTGCTTTGGCCCATGCGTTGAAAAGAAAAAATCGCTCAGTTAAGAACAGCTCTTTCACCCTGCCTTCGGCATCCAACGCGGCGCTCGCTGAAATCTTCTGGAAATTGATAAACAGAAATCCGCGCCTTCCCGGCCCGGAACGATCAAAATATAAAACCGCAACGGAGTTCGCTGACGCCTTCCATGAAACCGACGAAGCTCTTTTCCTCAGACTGGCCGAGCTTTACAACCGAGCGGTTTTCAGCGGCCGCGTTATAAGCGAGCGGGAACTATCGGAAGCACGCTCCATATTCAAGACTATTTCACACCCGAAAAAAACGCTGGGTTAGACCCTCAGGTCCGAATACGCCGCCGCGAATGCGACCGAAGCTACTCGCCCTTAAAAGCGGCCTTTCTTTTTTCGAGAAAAGCGGAGATCCCTTCCTTTGCATCGCCCGAAGCGAGAACTTTCAGGAAGTTGGCGCGTTCGATGTTGAGGCCGGCTTGGAGATCGACCTCGGTGCCTCGGTTCACGGCGTCGATAATGAGGCGGGTGGCGATGGGAGCGCGGCCGGCTATGAGGTCCGCGAGCGCGTTGGCCTCGGCAAGCGCCGTTCCGGCCGGCACGAGCCTGTCCGCAAGTCCGATTTCAACGGCTTCCGCGGCGCTGACGTGTTTGCCGAATATCATCAATTCGATGGCTTTCGATTTTCGGATCAGCCTGCCCATCCTCTGCGTTCCGCCGTAACCGGGGAGTATTCCGAGATTCGATTCGGGAAGACCGATAATGGCTTTCTCGTCAATGAGACGGAACGTGCACGCGAGCGCGAGCTCGCAGCCGCCGCCGAGCGTGATCCCGTTGATCGCCGCGATGACCGGCACGCCGAGGTTCTCAAGCCTGAGGAACGTGTCCTGTCCGCGCTTCACGAAAGCGTCGGGATCGTCGCCGAAACCGGCCTTGAGGTCCGCTCCGGCGCAGAAAGCCTTCTCCCCGGCGCCGGTGATGATGACCGAGCGCAGATCGCGGTCTCCCGCGTATTCGTCCATCACCTTGTTCAACTCGATGATTATCGTTGCGTTGAGAGCGTTCACCGGCGGCCTGTTGAGGGTGATGATCAAGCGATCTTCTTTCTTTTCCACAATGAGGGTTTCGTAAGACATGTTGGTTCTCCTTTGACATATTTGGGGCGATTGCCATTTGGAAAAACTTCAGCGATTTTACCACTCCATACCGCTCGAAGTCAAAGTTTTCCGTTCTCCCGCCGCACGGCGCTTCTTTGCTCCGCCTTGTTGTGTTAAACTCTTCCCATGAAAAAAATCCTTCGCGGAACTCTGAGACGCGCCCTCCACATTATTTTCTTCATATTGCTCTTCACGTGCCGACACGCTTCCGCCGCGGCCGGCGACGCCGACATTTCCAACTTGCGTTTGCAGCCGGTTTCGGATAATTCGGAGACGATAAGCTATCACACGGAATCCCCATGCAAGACATTTGTAAGATACAGCCCCGACAGGCCGACTCTGGACATGATCGCGGCGGACGATAATCTCGTGACGGATCACGTTGCAACTCTCGAAAACCTCATCCCGGGAACCACGTACTTTTTCACTCTCGGACTCGGGGCCGGGTCCGACGGCAATCAGATCGAATCAAAGGTGCAATTCTTCAAAACCACAGGCGCGTCCGCTCCGAGAATACTGAATGTCGATATGCCCGCGCCGGGTTCGAATTCAACAAGAATCGAATGTTCCGCGAACAGAGACGTGTTTTGGGCGCTGAAGTACGGCCTCTATTCGGAAGAAATTGAAACGACCGGTATTTCGGGCGATCCCGGATCGGTCGATGTCGCCCCGGAGGAACAAAGCGCGGTTTCGACAGCCCATTTCAAGCTCACCGACCTTCGGCCCGGGACGAGATACTATTTCACGGTCACCGCGACTGATTCCGACGGGAACACGGCCGACAGCGGCCTGCTCGGCTTCGACACCGCGCGCGTCAACCATGCATTGTTCAGACCCGCGACAGGCTCTCTCGGAGACATGGAAAAACAGAAAAAAAACAAGGGAAAACAATTCAAATTGCTCACGGACGGGGATGAAAACTGCGGTTCGTCGGCGGTTCCGGTCTCATGCAACGGGCAGGCGGGCCAATGGCTTCAGGTCGATCTCGAATCCGTGCTCTCTCCCGCTGCCGATCTTGTCATGACATGGTGCGGAAATCACGCCCCTTCAACCTTTTTCGTTTCAACTTCAATCGATGGGAAAAAATGGACGCCCTACGAAGAAAATGCGAACGGCGCTGTAAAACCAGTCCTCAGCGAAAAAACATCTGAAACTGGATCGCCGCTTCTCGTTCTCTCTTTCAGCAACTTGAAAAACGCGAAATTCATAAAGCTCTTTTTCCAAGACGACCAAAAGGGCGACTCCGATATTTCGAACACCTGCAATCTGTCGGAAGTGAAAGTCTTTCAATCCGAATCAGCGCAAAGCCCTATTAATTAAAATCCCCGGGAAATTGGTGTAATTAATATCACATCCTGAAATATTGACGTTAATTTCTATTCTAACTAACATTAATACAATGTAGTTCCCCGGATGGATTATGAGAAAAAACGCTGTTTTTAAAAGAATTTTACTCTCCGCGGCGGCGGTGGTGACAATCATTCTGTTTTTTGTCGCGATCCCCGTCGTCATAGCGGGAGTTGTGAAAACCGGCGGCGGATACGAGATTTCAGACGATGCATTCAACGCGGCCGGCTCGGCGAATCTTTCCGGTGGAACGTATAGACTGCTACACAGCGTGGGCCAGACAGTTGGAACCGAATCGCTGACAGGAACGGGAACCTCTGTCGAAGGCGGCTTTATTTCCGGCATCGAATCGGTTTTTCAAGTGTCGAACTCCATCATAAGCGTGGAATCGCCGGCGGGGTTCACCGGCGCGCCGGGCTCGATCGTCCCGGGCGCGAGGCTCACGTTCAAATTCGACTTTTCAAATCAAGGCGAAGCAACCGAGAGCGGAACGGCTTTGATAGACGACCCCGTGCCCACCGCTCTTTCGTACGCATCCGGCACGATAATTCTGACGCTGAACAATGCAAGCACGCCTCAAACCGACACTCTCGACGGGGATTCTTGTTCATACACGGCGAGCGATTCGATTCATTGCTTGATTCAGAACATAGACGCCGGTGCAACCGGAACTTTGATTTTCAAAGCAATCGTAAAGTGATTAGAAAACAAAATGAAATGGCTTGAATTGAAAAATTCAAAGAGAATGAGAAAGTGGAGAGTTACGACTGGTCGTTCCTTTACGGCTGTTTTTGCATTTCTTTTTGCACTGTCCGTTTCGCTCACGATTCATGCGGCCGCCGAAGCGGCGCCGACTCCAGCCGGGACGACTTTCTCAAACACGACGACCATGAGCGCCGCCAACGCGACCGCCGTTTCGGCGACAACGGCTTCGGCGGTGGTGTCCATCTTCGGGATCGCGACCGGAAGCGAACCGGCGGACTCTTCGGTAAGCGCGGGCGGATTCACATATTACACCATCAGGCTCACCAATAACGCAAATACATCGGACACGATAAAACTTTCCGTCGGCGCTTTGAGTTTCGGCACGGGCGCCGGGACGACCACGGCTTGGTCCGTGCAGGTTGACGACGCCGATCCGTACGTCGCCGGCTTGACATGGCACACGAGCGGAACCACGTCAGCCGCCCAAGCCGGAGACTATGTCACCATGAACCTCGCCGCGGGTGCGGCCGGGGTTTTCAATTTGAGGATAGCCGCGGCGCCGGACGCGGCGAGCGGCGCAACCATGTCGGCGCCGATCACTCTCACAACCTCATCCGCCCCGTCGGGGCCTTACACCGGATTCAACGGAACCGCTTACGGAGGGCTCGCGGCGGCCGTGAGAACCTCGGGAACGGCCGGGCCGTCGGGCAACATCACAACTTCGGTGATCGGCGCGATGGTTCTTCTCACAAAGTCTGTTTCTATCGTTGCGCCCACGGGATATCAGGCGCTCGGTGGCTCGGCGGCCAACGCGGTCCCCGGGGCGAAAATCGTTTACACAATAACTTACGCCAATCCGGGCGGCGCGGGCGCGACCGACGTAACCGTCACGGACGCCGCCCCTCCGGACACAACTTTCCTTCCCGGCTCCATCGTCCTTTCAGACTTCGGCGCTCAGACACAACAAGCGGACGGCGATAAATGTGATTTCGGAGCGACGACGCCCGGCGTTCTCACCTGCAACATCGGAACGATATCCGCAGGCGCGTCCGGAAAAACGATCCAATACAGCGTTACGATAAATTAATTCGCGGCTGTGAAAATGCCTTTGATGAAAACAGAAACGAACGGGAATGCGACGGCGAGAATCCTCCTGCCTGCCATGCTCATGCTCTTCATTCTCGCGTTTTCATCAAGAGCTTTCCCCGCCACGCCCGCGGGAACCGAAATAACCCATTCGAGAGCGGCCGCGAACTCGCCGGGATTCTCGGGCAACACCATCTACTCGAACACTCTCGCGACGACGACCGTCGCCCCGATATACGGATTCGCCTCAAACCCGTTCCAACAGTCCCTGATTCCGGTGTCCATATCACAGGGACAGGCATCGACATACACGTTCGGGATAACAAACAACGGGAACACGACCGACGGCGTGAACGTGGTTATAAGCAGCTTCGACGACCGGGGGCTTTACCCGGGAGTCACATGGCAAGTGGAAGTTGACGACGCAGCACCGTTCGTCGAGGGATTGATCTGGCAAAACAGCGGTAATTCGAACGCGTCCGCGGGAGGAGACAGGGCGACGGCGGGCGTGTCCCTGCCGCCCGGCGGATCCGCCCAATTCTCTCTGAGAGTCAACGCCATCGGAGCCCCTTACGGCGCGACGATGTCTTTCTCCGTCACGCTCGAAACAACGGGAGACGCTCCGTCGTACCCCGGCGGCGCATACACGGGCTTCAACTCGACGGCGTACGCCGGACCGGCTTCGGTGTCGAGCGCGGGCTTCGGCCCGACGGTCCCGCCCTCGTTGATGATCGCATCGCCGGCGGACGGAACACAGACATCATCCGGAACAATAACGATCATGGGGACCACCGAGCGCGGCGCGGCAGGCAGCATACGCATCACCGGGGCGCAGCAGGGGCAGCAGAACATGATCTATTTCACCCCCGATACGCTCGGCTCATTCTCAACTCTCGTGAACCTCTACCCCGGTCTCAACAGCGTGACCGCTTTCGCTCAGGACTGGCAGGGGAACACGGCCTCGCAAACGATCGCCGTGACCAGCTATCAGGACGCCCCGGTGGTTGCGCTCGAACTTCCACAGAGAATCGTTGGGCCTGACATCGGCATCATCGGGCGCGTCTATGACAGCACCAATAACATCGAATCCTACTCATATTCCTACGGCGCTGGGGAAAACCCCGCAACGTGGAAGCTCATCGGAACCGGAACGACACCCGTCGGTTCGGCGTCCGTTTCAGGTACGATAGGGCACTGGAACACGACCGGCCTAACGGGGCAATACACTCTGAAACTCGAAGCCGTCCAAAAACCGCCTTACAGCAGAACGAGCACTGTCACTCAAACCGTGACAGTTACCAATTCCGCGCAACTCTCCGGAACGCTTCCGATGGGCGTTTGGACGATGGTCGCACTCCCCGGAAGACCGATGGAGGCGGACCCGAAGACTTTCATCGGCGATCAGGGCCGCTACGAAGTCCAACAGTGGGACCCGAGAGCCGAGAGCGATCCCTACCTTCAAAAATATAAAATCAACAACATCATCCTCAATAACGCGGGGCAGGGATTCTGGGTTAAACCTTACGAAAAAGACATTCAGTATTCCGTTGACGGCTACGTGACGGACACCTCCGAGCCAGTCTCGATTTCGCTCTATTCGGGATGGAATCAGATCGGATCACCGTATATAACACGAGGTTCGTACACCGACGCATTCAGATGGAGTCAGGTGAAAGTTAGGATAAACGGCGGAACGACGCAGGAACAGGTGAAAACTCTCCTCGATGCGAAGAACGCCGGATGGATAGACGGACAGTTCTACGGTTACTCGAACAACAACTACACTGCTTACGGCCTCGACGACGCGCTCACGCCGTACACCGGTTATTTTGTGAAAGCGCTTGTGGACTGCGACCTGCTGTTCGACCCAAGCGCCGGGATACCGGGCGGCCTCGCGAGAATCGTAAGGCCGAGGCAGGAGTGGAAATTGCAGCTCGCCGCAAGCTCTGGCGAGTTGCGCGACACGGATAACTTCGCGGAGTCCGTCGAGGGGGCGTCCGACGATTTCGACCCGTCCGACTCAGGCGAACCGCCTACGGTGAAACCGTTCGTGTCTCTCTATTTCGACAGCTACGACGCCGCGAAGAATCCCGACAGATTTTCAAGGGACGCTCGCGCCCCCGGAGCGGTTCGCCAGACCAGAACTTGGAATTTCACAGTGGAAGTTAGCGACCCCGGAAAACCCGTGACGATCTACGTCGCGGACGCCGAGAGCCTGCCCGCTAATTACAGGTTCAGGATAAGAGACGATGAATCCGGCATGGAATTCGACCCGAAGCAACAGGCGGAATATACGTATTCAAGCGCCGCAACCGGGCGGCGGTTCTCACTGTCGGCGACGAAGCTGGACTCGCTCGCGGTGGAAACAGTCTCAAAAAAGCTTCCGCGCGGCTGGTCGCTTTTCTCGGCGCCCATCGAGCCCGACCCGACGGACGTGCGCGATCAACTCGCGGGAATTCTCGACAACCCGCAGGTGTTCCAGTATTTCGACCGCGCCCTTTATGCGCCCGACAGCTCCGAACACGTCGATATTCAGGCGGGGCTCGCATACTGGATTTACCTCGAAAACGAAACCGAACTTACATTCTCGGGCAGGAAGATAGCTAACGGCGCGCCGGTGGAAATCCCCCTCAAACAAGGTTGGAACCTCATCGGCGACCCGTACGAATCAAGTGATGTGACTCTACAGGACATAAAAGTATCGAGGAACGGCGAAACCGTCCTCGCGGAGGAAGCGCTGGCGAGAAATTGGATCTCGCGGGATATGTACGAATACAACCGGGATACCGGAGAATACGACAGTCTCGTGATCGGAGAACCGATCGTCCCGTGGAAAGGGTATGTGGTAAGAGCGATAGAAGAATGCATCCTGATAATGGAAAAAAAGCAAAATTGAAGCTGTTTGAAAAACCGGAAAGAATTATTTTCTTGCTCGTGCTGGTGTCGGCGCTCGCCGCGCTGACGCCGTCGCCCGCGTCGGCTGAACGAACCACGGGTTACAAGGTGATGGTGAACGGAGTCGAACTGCCTATGGACGAAGACCCGATGCCCAGAGACCTGACACTGTACATTCCTCTCGACGACAGCGTTTTATCCGCTCTCGGCGCATGGATGACGATAATCCCGTGCGAAGAGCGGGAATGCTTCGTGCTTAACTTCATGCGTAAATCGATCTCTTTCATGCTCGACGATAACATCCTCGTCGTGGACGGGAGAAAATTCGACGCGGGCGGCGCGCCCTACAGGGACCTCGGCTTGATCTTCTTCCCCGGGAAGGCTCTTTTCGAAGCCGTCGGAATGAAGGCGAAGTGGGACGAGACTTCCGGGATTCTCACCGCCTCCATGCAACAAGCTCCGCTGCCGGGAATAACGAAAAAACTCGAGGAAATCTACGGGATCGTAAAGGAAAAGACGGAACCTGAAAAAAAGGCGGAGGCCGCGGCCGGACAAAACCCGGAAAAGAAACTGGCTTACACCTACGACAACACGTCGAAGGCGCTCTCCATAAAAGTGAGCGGCGACAAAACCGCGAGCCGGATCGAGGAGAAGGGAGACCTCTATAACTCGTTCAACATAAGGTTCGCCGGGACTCTCGCCAACGGATACGACTTCCAAAGCATTCTCAGAACCTCGCAGACGACCGACACTTCGACGAAGAAAGGCTCGATCGACGGCCTCAGCATGAACTGGACGAAGAACAACATCGCATGGTCACTCTTCGACATCCAGCCCAAATTCAGCCGCTACACGCTCAGGAACTTCCCGCTTCAGGGTTTCAATTACAAGCGAGTGGGGAACGAACTCACGACTTACGTAACCATGGGAAAAGCGATGAAGCGGATGCGCATGTCGAACTACGCGAGATACGTCGGCGGAGTGAGAGTCGAGAAGTCTCTGTCGAAGACCGCGCCGCGGGTGCTCGGAGCAGGATTCGTGACGGTGCGGGACACCGGGTCGCCCGTCGATCTGAAGAAACAGACCAACAACACTTTCGAAATAGACCTCGATGCGGAACTTACGAAGGAATGGCGCCTGAAGGCGGAGGCCGCGCGCGGTATAAGCAGCCTCGACTCCTTCGACTCAACGAGCGGAAGCGCAAGGTCCATAGACCTGTCATACTCAACGAAAAAGTCGTCTTGGAAAAACACCTACGAACGTATTAGCACGGACTTCTTCTCGGAAACTTCGTTCTTCTCGAAGGGAAGGACCGAGTTGTCGTCGCTGTACAACGTCCGGCTCTCGCAGACGGCGCAAGCGGGCGCGGGCGCGAGAATAAAACTTCTGAACGGTAAAAAAACTTATCTTTACCCCGTCAGCCTGCAATTGATACCGTTGAAGAGCAGAGAGCGGTTCACGGTGGCCTTAGTTGGAGATTTCGAAAAAACCGCCGACGATTACGCACGAGCCCAACTGACGAAGGAAATCAGGTTCAACGACAAGATCGGCTCGAACAAAATCGATTTCAGGGTCGAGAGACGCAGAAACAAATCCGACCAGCAACAGGCCTACCGCAACAAACAATTGCTGACGGTGAACTCCACGCTTTCACAGAAACTCAGCAGCGAATTCCGCTTCAACCGCGAACGGTGGTACCGGGACCGGCAGTCGATAACGAGAGACGCCGGACTTAAGTTCACATACGAGATGGGGCCGTGGTCCGA
>JAKLIR010000065.1 GCA_022709505.1 bacterium
CTTCAGGAGTTGTTCGCTACGCCCTATTTCCCGCGGCGAGAAAAGGACGAGGCGCTCCGCTACGCTGAAACCGTTCCGGGGCGAACGACGAACGCCATGTGCGGACTCGCTCGCGAACTCGGCGTGTCGATAATAATTCCGCTATACGAAAAAGCGGAAGGCGGAAAGCTGTTCAACAGCGCGGCGGTCGCGGACGCGGACGGATCGCTGCTCGGGGTTTACAGAAAAATCCATATTCCGCATGACGAATTTTTCTATGAGAAAAACTACTTCGAACCGGGCGACCTCGGCTTCAAGATATTCAACGTTCAGGGAGCGGACATAGCCGTCCTGATATGTTACGACCAGTGGTTCCCGGAAGCGGCTCGGGCCTGCGCTTTGCTCGGCGCGCAGATGATTTTCTATCCGACCGCGATCGGACGCATACGCGGCTACGACTCACCGGACGGGGACTGGCTTGACGCATGGACGACCGTGCAGCGCGGACATGCGATCGCGAACGCCGTGCACGTTTGCGCGGTAAACCGCACGGGCGTCGAGGGCGAACTTCAATTCTGGGGCAACTCATTCATATCGGATCCGTTCGGAGCTGTGATCTCCAAAGCCGGCGAAGGAGAGGAAACCATCGTCGCGGAAGTTGACTTGGCCCGCAACACGATGATCCGCGAAGGCTGGGGTTTCATGCGCAACAGGAGACCGGACTGCTATGGCGAAATCACGAAAGGCGAGCGCGGCGATGAATGAGCGCAACGGTTCCGTCGGCGCGACGGCCACTCCCCGCTCCCTCGGTTTCACGATGCCCGCCGAGTGGGCGAAACACGACGCGATATGGCTCTCTTGGCCTTACGACCCGGAAACATTTCCCGACCGCGTCGATAAAGCGGAACTCGCTTACATCGAAATAATCAGCGCGATTCACACGAGCGAAAAGGTCAACCTCTTGGTGACTTCGGAAGACAAGCAACGCGAAGTCTCGCGGCGGCTCTCCGCCCGAGGCGTCGCGCCCGGGCGTGTGGAATTCCACATTTTCGACTACGCCGATGTCTGGTTCAGGGACTACGGCCCGATCTTCGTCACGGACGCGGCCGGCGATCGTATCGCCATGACGGATTGGATATTCAACGCGTGGGGAGGCAAGTATGAACCCCTAATGAAAGATAATCGCATTCCGGCTGAGATGAACCGCAAACTCGCTCTTCAGCGCTTCGAGCCGGGGATCGTGCTCGAAGGCGGTTCGATAGACGTCAACGGGCGCGGCGCTCTCCTTACCACAGAACAATGTCTGCTGAACCCGAACAGGAACCCGCGTCTTAGCCGCGGCGAGATCGAAAAGTATCTGCTCGACTATCTCGGCGCGGAAAAAATAATCTGGCTCAAGAACGGGATAGAAGGAGACGACACCGACGGCCACATCGACGATATCGCCCGGTTCACGGGACCGAACACCGTTCTCTGCGCCGCCGAGCCGGAAAAGTCCGACCCCAACCACGACATACTCGAGGAGAATTTCCATATACTCAAATCAGCGTCTGATCAGGACGGCCGGCCCATCGACGTGATCGAGTTGCCGATGCCTCCTCCGGTCTCCGATGACACCGCACCACTCCCGGCAAGCTACACTAATTTTTACATAGGAAACACCGTGGTGCTCGTCCCGCAGTTCCAAGCACCGGAAACAGACGAACGCGCTCTGAAAATCATACAGTCGTGCTTCAGAGAACGCCGCTGCGTGGGGATAGACTGCTCCGATCTCGTTCACGGTCTCGGCACGCTGCACTGTATCTCGCAGCAGCAGCCGTCCGTCTTCCCGCCAAAGAGATAGCCGAATTTCCGAACGCGAGCACCTCCCGAAAACCGCCCAGAGGCGCAACGGAAATCCCCTTGCAGACGCAAAACCCACTTCATATTCAGAGAGCCGGGACGTCGAAACATCGGCCTTCTATTCGTTGACAAACCAGTTCGGATTTTATTGACGTGCGACGGTTTCTTCAGCCGGGCGTTTCTTCCAGCGCCTGTGCCACCAAAAATATTCCGTCGGGTGCTCACGCGCGAATGCTTCTATCGCGTCCGAGCATTTCTGAAGGTTGAACTTAAGATCCGCCTCGTAGTCGCCGGTGTCGCGCATCTCGATCGGCGCGAGGACGTGAAGAGTCAACGAGTTGTCGGGGTTGCGCGCGGGAAAACCGGGAATCACCGGCAGCCCTTTTTTCATGGCGATCTCCGCGGGCCCCACCGCGGTGCACGCCTGCTTGCCGAAAAAGTTGATGAACACACCGCCGCGCGTCGCGTTCTGGTCCGCCATCAGACCGAGTATCTTTCCCATCTCGAGTTGATGGTAACATTCCTCCTTTACCCCTCGAGCCCGGAATATGTACTCGTTCCCCCACTTGTTCCGCGTCTCCATTATGAACCGCGACATGAAAGCGTCGCGTTGCGCTTTGACAACAACCACGAGCGGATATTTATAAATCCCGATCCTCGCGCCGACAAGTTCCCAACTCCCGAAATGGCCGCCGAGAGACACCACTCCCTTGCCCTTCTCAAACTGCGTCCTTATCCGCCATTCGGGATCGTTGAAATCGACTTTTTTCTCAATCCATTCGCGGCTCTTATGCGGCAACATCAAAAACTCTGCGAAGCTCTTTCCGTAATTTATATACGTCTGCCTGAGTATTTCATCTCGTTCTTCTTTGGATTTCTCCGCGCCGAACGCTATCTCGAGGTGCCCCTCCGCAAGCAGCCTGAACTTCGGGAGCGCGCGGCGCAGAAACAGAGCGAATCTCACGCACAACCAATATGTCATCTTCTCCGGAAGAAAAGCGGCAGTCCTACCGAACCCCATGATCGAGCTGCGGATCATGAAGTACATGAGCCTATACCCGAAACTCATGCGCCGGTTGTCTGTTTCCGTGGGTTCTTTCTCTTTTCGGGTCGTTCCAGCCGCCGGCGGTTCATCCCGCCGGCTCGCTCCATCGCGCGGTTCGTTATTATTTTCGCTCATTTTCAAATCCATTCCGGCCTTAGAAATAAAAGTTATATAGCTTGATAACAGATGTTTAGTCTCAGGTCAATGCTTCTCCCGAGAGACTTCCATGTCAAATTTCACGAAAAACTCCGTCATTTCAACCCTTCTTTTAGCTGTAAAACGATCCTTCTCATCTTCAGATAAAACCAAGTTTCTCCTATAAGCCGCCTTCGCGTCTTCGTATCTTTCCGCATCGTTCATCGCATCCCCAAGCTTCAGGAATAATTTAATCTTTGTTTTATTCTGTCCGGCCGGGAGAGTCGCGAAAGTTTCGGTGAAACGCTCAAGATCGCGCAGATAGCTGCTCTTATCCGGATAATCATTTTCATTCATAGAAAGTGCTACATCCGCCAAAGCCGGGATCATGGCGGTGGACGATCCCGCGCGGGATGCAACCAGCATTTTCAAGTTCTTTTCCGGATGAAAATATTCAGGCAGAAGTTCCGCCGCGGATTTTCCGTCTCTCATGATCCACAGCACTCTCTGAAGATATTCGGGGTCGGCGAAGCCGAAATCCAGCCTTTCCTTAACAGCTCGCGCCGCGCCCGCCGCGTCACCGGTTCGATATAAAGATTCCATTCGGATCGCGAACGCCTGATCCCTTACGCTGTTTGGGACTTTCTTCATTTTAAGTATTTCGGCCGCCACGCCCGCCGCTTCCCGGTATTTTCCGCCTTCCATGAGAGACGAGGCCCGGTTCAGCAGGATTTCGGGATTCTTAGATTTCTTATAAAGCGTTTCGCAGAGCTTGTCGTACCCTTTTTCGTCCCCCGCGTCCTTCAGCGCCTGTAGCCTCGTATAAGGATTTGAGACGTCCGAGCGAACGCCGACGCGAGGGCACTCGGTCTTGTAGAAAGGCGGATTGATGACATCGTTGAATTCGAGTTCGGCGAGCCGCAGCGCGCGTTTGGAGATACGCGTCTTCCTCAGGCTGTCCGTCCATTCCGCGTTCAGCGTCTTCATGTCCTTGCCGTACATTTTTTTCGTATCAGGATTTCCATAGTATTCCGCAAACTTTTCCGGGCCGTATTTGTGAATGAGAAACCCGATGAAGCCGCCGGCCATGCTGTACGATTTCCACATGTTGCTCGCTCCGAAACCGATGTTGGAAATCGTCCGGTTCGAGGGAGAAAGCACTTCGGCTTTGAGGGACGCGGCGAATTTCTCCTGAAAAGCGGGACCGCGAAAATAGTTCTCTTCCACCGATTCGGCGATCCCCTCCACAAGTCCCATGTTGTACGGAGTTCCGAAAATCCCCTTCCCATATTCCGCCATCGCCGCGTGTGTGAGCTCGTGTTTGAAAATGCTTCTGTCGAGGGAGCGGGCCTGGATGTGCACCTCGTGCAGCCACGGCGACGAGAAATAAAAATCCCCCGCCGTTTTCAGGCGCTTCATCTGTTCGTCGCCGCTGTAGATGTAAACGTGAATTCTCCACGACGGCTTCATGGGCACGGCATCCCGGATTTCCTTCACGTACCATTCGGCGTAGCGCGCGGCTTTTCGCAGGCCGGCAGCGTCGAGCGTGCCCGGAGAATAATGAAGAACAGTGTGCGGCGTACCGTGGACGCGTGACAGCTCCGCGTTGAGCGTCCTCCTACCGCTTCCGAGCCCCGTCGCGTCGGGGACGAACAACTGGCAGAAAAGCAGCAATCCGAGAGAAGCCGAGATTGCGGCGCGGCCGAAAAAGACGTCCTCCCGTTTCCTCGGGTAATGCTTCGCGGGATCGCATAGCACGGCCGCTCCGAGGAAAAACAACGAGCAGAACAGCGTGAGCAGTCTGAATGGGTAAAACGATGGCGGCAAAGTTAGTCCGAAACCGTAGAAACCGGTGTCCGAGAAAAGCCCGATGGTCGTATTCGGGAGCGTCCACGGCGCGCCGAGCATAAAGAGTGCGAACGTGTGAAGCGAAGTCAGTATGAAATATCCGAAAAGAAAGGCCGCGGCTTTGAGTCCCGTGCGGGCGATCCTTCCCGCGGCGAGCCCGGCGGCGGCGTAGTGCGCGACGGTCGGAACCACCATCGCCGCCACAAGCGGCAAATCAGTCCCCACGTTGCACTTTTTCACATAGTACGAATTCACGGCGACTATCAGAAGCGGCAAAGCGACCGTGACTGCGCTCGAGTACAGCACACTGCAATAAAGAGGCCCCACGACGCCGAAAGAGCCGACCTCCGGGCCGGCGTTCGTCCGCCGTGTATCTCCACCGGCGATCACGCCGAGGACCGCCGCCGCGAGCGCCGCGAATAACGAGCACGCCGCGCCCGTCTCATAGCCCACCACGTTCAGCATCGGAGTGCTCGCGCACGCCAATCCGAGCGCCGCCGCCGCGATGAACAAAACTAATAACGCCCTGTCGTACGTCTTCGATTTTTTCATAGTCATTTCAGAATAAAGCTCCGTGCATGCCGCGCCTCGCGTCACGACTTTCTGTTGGATTCCGAGGGATACCGCCTCGCGAGAAAATCAAGGATCACCGGATTGAAAAGCTCGGCGTTCAACATCTTCCCGGCGTGCCCGACCGGCAGAATGTGAAGCTCGGAATCGGGGATCAGTTCGTGCATGACGCGGGACTGCCGCGCCGGCGCGAGAAGGTCCATTCCGCCTCCGATAATCAGCGTCGGACACTCTATATCTTTCAGTTCGTCCTTCAGGTCGTACTGCAAAATCTCTTCGATCTCCTTGCGCGCGAGGTCGGGCCGCATCCTCATGACGTCGCCCATCCATAGCCGGATATCGTCAGGGTTCTTATGGAAAAGAGCGCCGGCCGCGTCCGCGCCGACATTCACGGCGGGCATCAAGACAAGCTTCGACAAGGGCTGAAACATGAGTTCCACCAGCGGCGGCGTCATGGGCCAGAAAATCCTTCGCGGGAGAGTGTCCGCCATCTTATAACCCGTGCTCAGAAGAACGAGGCACGCCACGTTCGATTTGCGCCTGAGATATATCTGCCGCGCGATCGCGCCTCCGGCGCTGTGCCCGACAAGCGCGTAAGGTTTTTCATCGAGGCCGAGCTTCTCGACAAACATGAGGTGCCTCTCCACGAGGGCCTCCTTGCCAGTCGCCGAAACATGGCGGCCCGACCTGCCGTGCCCGGCGCTGTCGAGCAGAACCACCCGGTATCCCGCCTCCGCCAGCGCGCGCGTCTGCTCCACATACAGCCGAAGGCTCGCGCACCACCCGTGAAGCATGATGACGACCGGTCCGTCCTCGGGCCCGTGCGCTTCATAGTGGATCCTCTCGCCGTTTTCGTATCTCAATATCGCCATGATGCCCTCCGTATTTTCAACGCGGCCCGCATTTAGGGGCCGGACGTCCGTTATTTCAAAAACATTCCTTTTATCATCTGCGCCGCCGCGCCCGCCGCGCCCGCGATCGCTTTCATCACCGGGTTCAACTGCATCGCTTCGAACACATTCCCTTCCGGGTCGAGAAAATACGTTATCCTGCTGCCTCCCGGAACGTTCATGGGAGCGAACAGAAAATTCACTCCCGCGCTTTTCGCTTCGGTGTAAAATTCGTCAACGTCCGGGACCGAATACGCAACGTGTTTTATCCCTATGTCGTTGAAGGCCGCCGCGGCCGCCGCGGCCGAAATCGGTCGAGAGACATCCACTCCATCGCCGGCGTTCAAGGTTATCAACCTGACATTCCCATACAGCGGCGCCGCCGTGTGCATCCCGATGAAACTATCGAGAAACTCGCTCTCTCTTTCCGTTCTCCACAGTCCGATCGTCTCAAAAAATTTTTCGTATCCGGCCGCATCGCTCACAACCAACCCGATTTCCTTCAAGGAAGATATATGTCCGGGAGACGCAGCCCTCCCGCTGTCGAACAGCAGCACGTTCATACCGTCGGGATCGCATATCCTCGAACAAGGCCCGGCGGCCCCCTCTCCCATTCTGATTTCCAAGCCTTGTCTTCCAAGCCGCTCTATATATTTCTCGAATCCGTCAACCCAGAACGAGATGTACCTGTAGCCGGGCTTCCCGATGTCCCCGACACCCTCCGTGTACGCCGGATGCCTCGAGAGATAAAAAGTTTCCATGCCCTCGCGACCGATCTGGTACCATGTAACTCTGTTCACCGCCTCCTTCAGCTTGTACATGCTTTCGAACCGCTCACCCCTGTTGACGAATTCCCCCATCCACGGCAGCCCGAGCACGCCCGCGTAAAAAGACCTGCTCCTCCTCTGTTCGTGAACGGTCAATCCGAAATGGTGGATCTCTTCCATAAGTCCTCCATGTAAAACACGACTATTAAATACCGCTTTCATCAAGACAATGCGGCTGTTATGCCCGTCCTTGATACAGCCGGGTTTCGCTGATATGATTTTACCACAATAAATTATTTGGAGATATCCGGGCTCGTGAACGTAAAGACGCAGATCGAACGAGGCATACTGATTTGCCCCAAGACCGGGAAACAGTTGAAGCCGGCGGACGGCGGCTCGATACTCGCGACGGACGACGGCGGGCCGAGATACGGATTCCACTCGAGCGGAGTTCCCATTCTTCTCGGCGACGAGGAACAAGCGCGGGAATATCTCGATTCGTCCTCGGATATGAAAAAAATAATCACCCGCTTCGTGTCGGAACCCGCGGAAAGCTCAGAACACGCCGGAGCGATACGGGGCGGACAACGCGCCGACCGCAAACCCGGCTTTGTCAAAAGACTGAAAAACAACGACTTCAGATCGAAAAAATCCATAGAAAGATTCAACGTATTGGTGGATCAACCCGAATCGGCGGTGTGCCTTTCCATAGGAGGAGGCCCGAACCGGCCTCACCCGAACTTCACGAATCTCAACATCGGGCCGTTTCCGAACGTTGACATAGTAGCGGACGCTCACCACCTGCCTTACGCCGATAATTCGGTGGATGCCATCTATTGCGAAGCCGTGCTCGAACACCTCTACGACCCGCCGCGCGCGGTGAGAGAGATGTTCCGCGTGCTCCGGCCCGGCGGCCGCGTCCTGTCCATTACTCCCTTCCTTCAAGAGTACCACGGCTATCCATATCACTACTGCAATTTCACGCTCACCGGACATTCCATGCTCTATGAAAAAGTCGGTTTCGAAATAACCGATTCCGGCGCGTGCGTCGGCCCGATGTACACCGTCTGCTCCCTCACCATCCGCGCCATGAACGAGTATTTCCCAAAACTATTGAAGGTATTTGTGAAAGGGCCTTTCAAATTCCTGTCCCTATTCGTGCTTCGCCCCCTCGACTCGATTTTCAGCAACAGGGAAAACGCTTTCGTGCTTGCATCCACAACGTATGTCTATGCCGAAAAAAAATCAGCCGAAGGTTCTCTATGAGCCCGGCCTGACAACAGGGTTCGAACATGACTCCGAAACAAACCTCTCTTTTCGACACAGGTGAAAACACCCCCTTGAAAACGGCCTACGAGAACCACCGTCTTTTTTCACGGAATGTTTTCGAACAGGCGGTCGCGGCCGCGGCTAAAGCCGGCGCCGGGCAGGGCGATGAGGAGCTGTCTGAAGCGATCCGCCTCGCGGTCTCGGAAAAAAGGCCTGATCCGATCGTCTCGATCCTGTGGCCCGCTTCGGAATCAATCGAGTCCGGCGCACTGGCGCTACGCGGAAAAAAAGAAACCAAAACGGCGGCGATCCTGCTAAAATCAGACCCCTCGGATCAGGCGGCATGCGGTATGCTCATTAAATTATCGCACAAACTCAACGCTCCATGGGGTATGATTTCCAACGGAACGGACTGGCGGCTCTTTAACGCTTCGCGGCTCGCAGCGCCTGAGAAGTGGTTCGATATATCTCTGGAAAACGCATGCTTGGATGTTGTAACGCGTGAAATATTTTTTTCGGTTTTAGGACCGCGCGCCTCCGGAAAAGGAATCGCGGCCGAAGAGCTTTTCTGCATGAGCCGTGCGGAAACGATAAAAATCCGGACTTCACTCGGCCGCGCGGCGCGCACGGCGGCGGAAGAAATCTGCAGAGGCTTTATCGCCGCTGAAAAAACGGAAACCGGAGCGGCGCCCACGGAAGACGCCCTTGCCATGATTTACAAACACTCCCTCATTCTAACCCACAGGATCATTTTCGCCCTATTCGCTGAGGCGCGCGGAATCCTTCCCGCCGAAGGTCAGAAATACAAAGACAACATGGCAATCAGCGAATTCGCCGGGCGATTGAGCGGACCCCGCGTCAAACGCAAAAGCGGTTCGGAACCCGCTTTCACCGTTTGGCATTACCTTTCCAATTTCTTTTCCACCCTGCACCACGGTGACGAACATCTGAAAATCCCTTGCCTCGGCGGAGCGCTGTTTTCTCCCGAGGAACACCCATTCCTCACCAATAACAAGATCCCGGACTCATTCCTCGAAACAGCCCTCTCCGCTCTCGCTTTGGACGCAAACCCTCTTGAAACATATCGCTCCATAGACACCGAAGATATCGTTTCCTCACTCGCGGGGCTTACTTCACTCACACCTCTTCTCGCGGATCAACCCATGGTGCTGACCGAGGACGACGGTTTCGCTTCGTGGAGTCCGAAGAAACAGGTCAAATGGAAAAAAATACTCTCCGCCATAGACAAAGGGGACCTATTTCTGCACGGTAAATCGTTTGGGGAGAAAATAATTCCCGAGCATCACCCCCTGAAAGCCGCCGGCGTTTTCGAGGTCCCGCAAACACCCGCTATAGTCGTTCCAGTGGGATCTGGAGCAGCGCTCATGGAGATAATCGACGCCGCGTCGATCGTCGCTATCTCGGAAGTGAAAGAAAACCGCTCTCTCAACGAACTCCGGATCCACGCCGCTAAAAACGTTTACGGGCTCGACGCCAACCCTCTCAACATCGATCTCGCCCGTCTCGCGGTGTGGCTCTTCACCGTCGGCCCCGAACCGCTCCTCTACCTCAAACATAATATCGTCGAAGGAACAGCTCTATGCGGCGCGATGCCGCGCGACTTGACCGAGATCAACGAGGGACCCGCGTCCCCCAACGAACTCAAGGAGAGAGCCGCCGAGATTAATGAAGCATGGGCTCGAAGCGGGCACGGACTCTCGAGCGTGAGAAGACGCGACGCGGGTTTCGAAAAGGCCGCGAAGAAGATCGCCGCCGCGACTCGGCCCGAAGTGCTCGACGCAGCGGGAATCCCCGCCGTCGCAAAACCTTGCAAACCAATCCCCCGCGGAACAATTGATATCTGGGAACAGCTTGAAGCGGACTCCTCACCATGCACTCCGAACAAACATCTTCCGATTCAATTTCCGGAAGTATTCTTCGGCGGCCCCGCGCAAAACGGTTTCGCTCTGATCTACTCGCCCGCGCCGGACGATCTCATAGCAACCCCCGAGGAGAAAGCCTTCCTAAAGAAGTCTCTCTCTCTAAAAGGCAAAATCAATACTTCTGAGGCCGTCGCGCGGAGGCTGCTCCTCGCGCTGTCGCATGAAGGAAGTCTAATGCTGACAACTCCCGCAAGGACTTTGAAATCAGCGCGCTTCGAAACTCTCAAAGCATCGTTAGAAAAGGAAAATTTATATTTGAAAACAGCTTCGATCCCCGAGTTGAAAAAACACGGCGTGTTGATTATTACGAACAAGAATTAGCCCGGATTTTTCATAGGGTAAATATGGGTTAGCGGTCTCGGAGAAGCGAATCCCTTAATTTCCTAAAAGCCGCCGACCTGTGGCTTATCTCATTCTTGCGCGCAGGCGTAAGTTGAGCAACGGTCAGGCCGAGCTCCCGAAGAAAAAACACCGGATCGTACCCGAAACCGCCGCCGCCTCTCGGCTCGCGGGATATCTCTCCCCTCAGCTCTCCTTGGAACGATTCCTCACGTCCGTCGGGATGCCGCACGGCCACGAAACACACGAACCTCGCCCCTCGTTCCCCGTCCGGGACGTTCTTCATCTCTTCGAGAAGCAGAAGACATCTCTCGCTATCGGGTATGTCCGCACCACCGTACCGCGCCGAATGTATCCCCGGCCGGCCTCCGAGCGCATCTACCTCCAGCCCCGAATCGTCCGCCGCTATTATCCCGCTCACATGCATCGCGGCGGCCCGTACTTTCTTGTACGCATTCTCCTCGTACGTCTCCCCGTCCTCCACCGCGTC
>JAKLIR010000066.1 GCA_022709505.1 bacterium
GAAAGACGTTGCTATCGGCACGAAACGGCGGCCCCCGAAAAATTGCAGGTAGTCCGGCAGCTTGATGTCCTTGTACTTTTTATACAATACCGCCGCGACGAGCCCGACGAGTATCCCGGCGAAAACTCCCATGTCTATGCTTCCGCCGGCTTTTAGAAGGTGTATCTGTATGAGAAACGGCGTCATTCCGCCAAGCACGGAGATAAGCACGACATAGCCCACCAACGCGGCGAGCCCCGCCACGCCCGCGCCGTCCGCGAATCCGATGGCCACTCCGATCGCGAACAGCAGCGGCAGGTTGTCGAATATCGCCCCGCCGCCCTTGCCCATGACGGTGAAAATCATCCTAAGCGTATCGCCCAAAACGCCGGGGGTTTTGTCAACGCCGAGCTTTTGCACGATGTCGTCCGAACCGAGCCGCAGCAGCAGCGCCGCCGCCGGCATAACCGCGATCGGCGTCAGCAATGCCCTGCCGACTTTCTGCAATCCGCCCAGTTTCACCATAGCTCGCCTCCCGTTTCTTTTCGCTCTTCCGCCTCGCGGCGAACGTTACATCCTGCCGCCGCCGTCCACGACTATCGTCTGCCCCGTGATGAACCCGGCCGCTTCCGACGCGAGGAACACCACCGCGCCGGTGATCTCGTCCGGCTCCCCGATCCGCCCGAGCGGTGTCGTCTTCGTGACTTCCTTTAAAAATACGTCGTTGCTCCATATCGCCGAGCTGAATTTGGTCTTAATCACTCCCGGGGCAACGGTGTTCACCCGCACTCCAGCCGAACCCCACTCGTGCGCCATGACCTTCGTAAGCATTATCATCCCGGCCTTGCTCACCGAGTACAGTCCGAGTCCGAGCCCGGGTGTTATCCCTGCCACCGACGCTATGTTTATTATGCTGCCTTTTTTCTCCTTAAGCATCTTTTTGCCGACTTCGAGGCTCAGTAGATACGGCCCCTTCAGATTCGTCGCCATGATCTTTTCGAACGCCCATTCCTCCGTGTTCAGGATCGGGCCGAACACCGGATTCGTCGCGGCGTTGTTCACGAGGATGTCGATCGACGCCCACTTCTCGTAAACCTTGTCGAGGAAAACTTTTATGTCCGACGATTTTCCGACGTGGCAGGCCACCGGAAGCGCCTCGCGCCCGAGCGCCCGGATTTCATCCGCCACTTTTTCGAGGTCGCCCGCGTTCCGGCTGCAAAGCGCCACGTCCGCCCCCGCGGCAGCCAATCCCACAGCTATCGATTGGCCGATCCCACGGCTCGCTCCTGTTACTATCGCCTTCTTTCCATCCAATCTGAAACAATTGTCGCTCATTTCTCAATTTCCTCCATGGAAGCATTATAAGTCCCGGTTTCTCCTGAAGAATTCGGGTCGTACGGCGGTTGTCGCCGACCAATTATATCACAAGCCGTTTCAAGATAAAATCGCGGGGGCAGTCAGAATTTCAAGTCTATCACCAGCGTGTTTTTCTTATCTCTCGCCTGAGTGTCCCGATGCAGGTTTTCGAATATGTATTTCAACGTCGCATTGTTTTTGAGGGCAAAGTCCAAGCCTAAGATATATGAATGAAAACTCCCCTCGGCGGCCCGGCCGTATTCGTTGTCTATCATTCTGCCGCCCGTTGTGAAGCCGGCCTTGAAGGTTAATTTATCCGACACGCGCCCGGCCGCTTCCATCCAGAGCGTCCCGCTCGAATTCGAGTCGGAATCGAACGCGTAAAAATACTTTGCGAAAACACTCGCTCGAGGCATGAAATTCCATTTCAAGCTCGGTGAAATCACATTTGCATGATAGCCGGGCTCCGCGGCGTGGCGATAGCCGGCGGCGGCTATATAGCGTGGTTTCTCCCTCGTGTACTCGAACGCGTAATACCTCGATTTTTCCTTTGCCGAATCGCGGCCGAAGCCAAGATCGAACTCCGCGTAGTCGTAGCCGCCAGTAACAAAAGTCGCTCCCAACGTATATATATTTTTCGCCCACGTCCGGCGGTCGTCGCGGTACGCTTTCAGAACAAGCGACGCGCCCGGCCGCACCTTTGCGATGAACGCGTCCTCGAACGTCCGGCCGCTCGCCGCGTTCGAGTAGTCGTGAAGCGTGAACGATGTAATGTTCCTGAATTCCGGCGCCTCGCCGCTCGCCCTCGCGGACGCTCCGGCCACGAGCAGCACCGCCAGTGAAAATATGAATCCTCTCATTTTCATATTAAACCTCGCCCTATCATATTTATTGTTTAGCGAACGCCTTCCTCTCCATCTCCCCCCATGAAACACGTCCTCTAAGCAGATCGACAATCGCCTTCAGCCTCCACCATGCGTTGATCTGACGGTAACCGAAATTCTCAAGAAGCGCAAGAAATAACAGCTTCAGCAAGTCTTCCGTGTTGCTATATTTTTTAACCGTAAATTCCTCGAGGACAAGCGCTCCCACCGAAAGAAGCAATCCGAACATCACCGCAACCATCAAAAACAAAACCATGAAACCGCCGCTTACTACTCCGAAAAGCCATGAAACGGCGACCACGACATAGCCTGAAAGCTCCACCACGGGGCCGAGCGCCTCGAAAAGCAGATTATACGTCATCCCCAGAGTTCCGGGCGGCCCGTAACGCGGATTCGCGATCATGGCGCGGTGCCGGATCAGCGTCTGTATCAACCCGCTCTGCCACCTGTTTCTCTGCCGCCCGAGCACGCGAAGGCTCTCCGGCGCCTGCGTCCAACACACGGGGTCCGGAAGAAATATGACCGAATACGGCCTCCGGTTCTCTCTCATTATCCGATGCAGCCGGACGATCAGCTCCATGTCTTCTCCCACCGTCCCCGCGTCGTAACCACCGGCGTTTATCACTTCCTTGCGGTCGAAAAGGCCGAAAGCTCCGGAAATGATGAGAAGGCTGTTAAGGCTGTTCCAGCCCGCCCTCCCGCAAAGGAAAGCCCTTATGTATTCCATCGCCTGAAAGGCCGCCGTGAGATTCCTCGGAAGCCTCGGCTCCACAACTTGCCCGCTCTCCATCACGCAATCGTTCGCCAGCCTCACTATGCCGCCGAGCGCGATCACTTTCGAACCTCTGTGGATATAACCGTGCACGAGCTTCCTGAGCGCGTCCCTCTCGATCAATGTGTCCGCGTCAACCGCGCAGAACAGCCGCCCGCTCGAATGGTTTATCCCCGCGTTCAACGCGTCCGCCTTTCCTCCGTTCTCCTTGTCCACAACCAACAGTCTCTCGTCCGCCGCCGACCTGTATAAACCCCGCACCCGCTTCGTCCCGAGGTTCTCCTCGACCGCCATTTCCGCCGGCACGAGCCGGAAATTCTCTTTCAGCACGTCCAGCGTCCCGTCTTTGGAACCGTCGTTTATCACTGTTATCTGCAATTTTTCATATTCTATTTTAAGAAGACATTTCACGCTCTCCGCTATCGTCAGTTCCTCGTTATAAGCGGGGGCGAGAATCGTCACCTCGGGCGCCAGAGGCGATTCCGCGGTCGTCGAATACGAGATCCTTCTCAACTGCTTGTATTTGAAAAGCTGCCCCGCGGCGAGAACGAGAAGCATCAAATACGTAATGTTTAAAATCACGAAATACGCAAGCACGAAAATGTCGTACACGCCGATGAAAGAAAGAAACATCTCCTTCATTGCCGCTCTCTTTCCATGCTCCCGGCGGAGAGGAACTGCCGCGCCATCTCGGGTTGGCGCTCCGCAAGGTTTCTTATCGATGCAAGCCCCTTCTCGCCAAGCCCGGCAAGCGCCTTGAACGCCTGATACCTCTCCTCGAAGCTTTCCCCGAGCGCCAGCTTTTCCAGAAAAGGAACGGTCGAATCCCCGCCCATGGCGCCAAGCCCTTTCGCCGCCTCCGCCCTGATCTGCGGGTTTTTATCCATCGTCATATCGAAAAGGAGCGCCCGGGCGCCCGGCGTGCCCGCCCGCGCCAGCGATTTCGCCGCCTCACGCCGCACGTCCTTGACGCCGTCCTCGCTCAGCACGGCAAGCATTGTAACGGATTCATCCGATCCCCGGCGACCAAGCAAAATCGCCGCCGCTTTCCGTCTGTCCCTGTCTTCCGAAAACACGAACGACTCTATGTGTTCAGCCGGTATCTCGGCGAGATAAATAACGTTTATCAGGTATTTATAACTCCATCTCGAATTCGCCTCGAACAATTCAGGCAGCAAATCCTTGAGAGCTGGGTGTTTTACAGCCGCGAGCATGCTTACAGCGGCCATTCTCACATCATTGTTCGAATCGTTGATCAGCAGCGCTACTTTTCCGGCGGCCTCTGCGAAACGCAGGTGCTCAAGCCTCACAACCGCCTGCATGCGCCTCCACCAGAACAAGCTCCTCAACTCCCTTATGTCCGTCCTATAAAACCCGAACGCCTCATAGGCCGCTCTTATTTCGCTCTTCTTCGAGTCGTCCGCACCCGCACACGACTCTATCATCGCTTTTCTCGCCACGGCTCGATCCAACATCGGTAAACGGCGCGGCCTCCCTTCTTCTCTCACGGAATGCTCCGCGTTGAAATCTATCCTTCTTTTCCATTGTTGATATTTTCGTTCGAGCGGCCCGGCCGAATACCAATTCCGGATTATGTTCAAGATATGCAAAAAAATGAGAAATGTGACAGTGGCTGAAAGCGCTAAAGCCATGATCCCGATCAAGTTGTAAATGAACTTGTCGGACCCTCTCAGAAAACCTAAAATCGTTTCTAAAATTCCATTCATGGCGGGCCGGTTTCTTTTCGTATAGGTTTCCTTATTGTACAGCCGATCCGCATTGTTCAACAATGCGCGCTGAGAAACAGAAACGAGTATCGCCCGCACCCGAAGAGCGTTATAATACGGCCGGGCTCGCAACACGTTCCCGGAGCCCCGCCGAACGAGAGGACGCCGATATGAACAGAACGCCCTTTTTGATGCTTTTTCTCATGCTCATTATAAATTCGTCAGTGGGAACAGGCGCCTTGGCCGCCCCGGCGGACAAAACTGCCGTCTTCTACGTCTCCACCGCGGGAAACGATGGTTTTTCCGGCAAATACGCCGAACCGCGAGGCGCGGACGACGGCCCGTTCGCAACCCTCGAACGCGCGCGGGACGCGATCCGCTCGATGAAAAAAGCCGGCCCGCTCCCCAACGGCGGCGTCACGGTTTTCATTCGCGGCGGAGTCTATTTCCTCAAAAACACATTCACCCTGACGGACGGTGACGGCGGCCTCGACGCCGCTCCGATCGTTTATCGCGCATACGAAAAGGAGGAAGTGCGGCTCGTCGGCGGCGCGGCGCTGAACCCAGCGTGGTTCTCGCCCGTGAACGACCCGGCCGTGCTTGGCAGAATCGACGAAAAGGTGCGCGGCGCCGTGCTGCAAACGGACTTGGGCGCGCACGGGATTTCGCCCGGAATTCTCACGCCCCGCGGGTTCGGCCGCCCCGTGCGCCCCGCGGCGATCGAACTATTTTTCAACGGACGCCCTCTCCAACTCGCCAGAACCCCCAACAAGGCGTGGGCGCGGATAGCAAGCGTCCCCGACGGCCAAAAAGGCGCGCGCTTCGCCTACTCCGGCGACGCCCCGAAAAATTGGGCCCCTTCCCCGGACCTGTGGGTGCACGGCTACTGGACTTACGACTGGGCGGACTCCTACGTGAAGGTGAAATCCATTGACCCCGTCGCAAGGATTATCACCACCGAGGAGCCTTACGGCGTTTACGGCTACAGCCCCGGCAAGCGATTCAGATTCCTCAACGCCCTCGAAGCCCTCGACGCTCCCGGCGAGTGGTACGCGGACCGCGCTTCAGGCCTGCTCTACATCTATCCGCCCGCGCCTCTCGTCGGCGGCGAACTGATCGCTTCCACACTCGAAGCGCCCGTCGTTTCGCTGAAAGACGTTTCCAACGTCACGCTTCGGGGACTGACGATAGAGATCACGCGCGGCGCCGGCGTCGAGATCACCGGCGGCGCTAAAAACCTCGTCGCGGGCTGCGTGGTCCGCAACACCGGCAACGGCGGAGTCGTCATCTCGGGCGGCTCGCAAAACGGCGTCACCGGATCGGATGTCTATGAGACCGGCGACGACGGCGTCAGGCTCACCGGCGGCGACCGCAAAATGCTCGCTCCCGCCGGCAACTTCGCGTCGAACAACGACATCCACAACTTCGGTCGCTGGGTCAGAACCTATACGCCGGGCGTGCTCATCCAAGGAGTCGGCAACCGCATCGAACACAACCTCGTTCACGACGCGCCGCACGTCGGCATCCTCCTCAACGGCAACGACCACACGATCGAATACAACGAGGTCCACGACATAAATTGGGAAACCAACGACGTCGGCGGCTTCTACCTCGGCCGCGACTGGACGGAACGCGGCAACGTCGTGCGCTACAATTTCTTCCACCACATCCACGCCATGAACGGCGGCATGCCCGGCGTGGACTCCAACACCGTCTATCTCGACGACTGCGCGTGCGGCGTGAATGTTTACGGGAACGTATTTTATAAAATGAACCGCGGGGTGTTCATCGGCGGCGGACGCGACAACACGGTGGAGAACAACATCTTCGTCGAGGCCGAACCGGCGGTGCTCGTGGACTCGCGCTGCCTCGGCTGGGCAAGCGACACCGTCAAACCCGGCGGCACGCTCCACAAAAGGCTGCTCGACATGAACTACACACAGCCTCCCTATAGCACCCGCTATCCCGAACTCGTCAAAATCCTCGACGACTCACCCGGCGCTCCGAAAGGCAACAAAATCATCCGCAACATCTCCGTGAAAAGCACTTTCCTCAAACTTCAGGACGTTGACTCAAAACTGCTCGTCGTGCAGGACAACCTCGTCGATACCGATCCGCAATTCGTGGACGCCGCCTCCATGAACTTTCAACTCCGCGACGACTCGCCCGCCTTCGCGCTCGGCTTCAAAAAAATCCCTTTCGCCGACATCGGCCCCTACGTTGACATGTACCGCTCCCGCCTGCCGGAGAGAAAATAACCGGTTCTACGCCCTGTTCACGGAAGATACAGTGTTTTCTCGGCCGCGACCGGTTGCTCAAGGGGGCGCTTTTTCAAAAGCGCCCCCTTGAGAATCCCCCGCAAAACTTTCACTTCCGCAATGCCACATAAAAACGTGGCATTGCTTGCTCAATTTATTCCTTCACATTCTCCGTCATTCCGGCGTCATGATATTTCGTTATATTACCATAGTATATGTCGTCCCGGGCGCTTTACTTTCGTCATCCCCGGGGTGGTCTTGCGGCCCCCTCGCCGTCATTCCGGCCGCAGAGCCGGAATTTAGAGTCCTCGTTCTTATGAAAGCAATTCCGGCGTTCTTCCGGAATTGCGGCGAAAAGTTTGAAGAGGATTCCCAAGGGGAAACTTTTCAAAGTTTTCCCTTGGGCAGCGTGTTTCGGCTTAGGTCGGCGTGGGAGTTATTGAGGTTTTTTAGCGGCGGCCTGTTGCGCGGCGAGTTTTTCGGTGTTCACGAGAGTTATTTTCACGGTCTTGATCTCGAAAGGTTTCATGGGGATCGCGACCTCGCCGTGGCGGACCTCGCCGATCGGTTTCTGGCTGAATTCGAGCAGGTCGGTTTCCTTGGCGTCGGTGATAGTCATGCGGGTGCCGAATTTCAGGGTGACGGTGTCCGGTCGGCCGGCGGCCTCGACGAGCCGCACGACGATCTGGTGGTAAAGCGTGTCCGGGCGGTCCGGGTTGTCCTCGGGCCGTTTAATCGCGCCGATATAGGAGGAGCGGCTTCTGCATGAAAGCGCGGTCGTCTCTCTCGGCAGCACGCCTTCGTGGTGATCGGTGCGGAACACCATGAGGGTGTTGCAGAACTCGTTGCCCATTTTCCACGCGCCGCCCTCGCGCCAGTCTCCGGGATGCGGGTAGAGCCCATAGCGGATCGTGTGCTTGCCCTGATCCGTATATTGCGGGCGTTCGGCAGCCGGCGGCAGGCCCCAAGCGTTGAAAATCGGCGCGGGGTACGCCGGGCCGCGCAGCAACGAAAGCGATATCTTTTCACCGTCGATCGAAAATCCGTATTTGTCCTGATTCAGCAGAGTTACCCCCGAGCGCGCGTCGCTGAGGTCGATCCATTTCTGACAAGGCAATTCCCAGCGCGCTTTCTGCGCGGGCAGTCTCGGAGAGGTCGGCCGCTCTATCGCCGCGTACGGTATGTCGCTCGCCACGCGCTCCGTCCGGATCGCCGTCTCGAAATCGACTTTCAGCAGCGACTTCTTTTCATGCCAGTCAACCGTCGTCGTGAATATGAGCAACGGGCGGTCCCGGAAAATGCCGACCTGCCGCGTCACGCGCGAACCGCCGACCGCCTGCTCGACCTGTACGGTCGCGGCCACTTCGCCGTTGTCGATGATCTTAGGCGGCGCCGCCGGATGTTCGATCCGGCGCTCTTTTCGTTTGTACCCGGGGTCGATGTTCCACGCCGGATAGGCCGGGTTGTCGTCGTGATACAGCCGCAGCCGGTTGGACGGCCCGCTGAGAGTTTCTCTGTCCGATATCTTGTCGTAAAGGCTGGTTACGCAGCCGGATTCCGGGTCGATCGCGGCCCGGATCAGCTCGTTCTCCAATATGAAAACTCCGTTTTCATCCACTCTCGCCATGGGCGCGGGCCCAGACGCCGCGTGTTCTTCCGTGGCGGATTCCGACTCGTCGCTTTCCGCGCGCTTTTTCAGATAATACGTACGGTAGCCGAGTTCCGGCACATCCTCGGCGATGAACGTAAGCGTCGGGAAACCGTCGAGGTCGATAACCTGAGAAAGGATGTGCCTCCCGTCGATGTCCACCACTTCGACGCCGGGGCCTTCCACGCGCAGAAAAGCCGTCGCTGTGCGCGGCCAAGAGAGAGAGTTGTAAACTATCACCGGCGTGGTGTCCGCAAGCTCCGGAGCGGCGGTGTTGATGCGCTGTCCGATCGAGTCTATGGCCGAGCGGATGAGATCGTAAACAGTTGCGAAAAATTCGTCGTAATCAGAGCGCGCGTCTTCGTAAACTTCGGGGATGCTGCTCCCCGGAAGGATGTCGTGGAACTGATTGAAAAGCAGCTTCTTCCAATTTTCCCGAAGCACCTCGCCGGGATACGGGTCCCCGAACAGCGAGTTCATGGAGTGCGTGATCTCCGCGTTGCGGATCGCGATCTCCGCGCGGCGGTTGGCATTCTTGATCCAGCCTTGCGTCGTCAGGCATCCGCGGTGAAATTCGAGGTAGATCTCATCTTTCCACACCGGCAGCCGTTCCCTGTAAGGCTCGAGCTTCTCGAAAAACTGCTGCGCCGTGCCCACTTCGAGGAACCCTTTTTCCTTGAGCGCTTCCACGGCCTCGATCTCGAACGTCTTCGGCCCGTGGCCGCCGTCGCCCCAACCGTAAAACAGCGCCGCTTCCGGCAACAGATCGTGCGAAAGCTTGTCCGCTATCTTGCCGAGCCGCGTCTCGTAGTCCGCCGTCAGCGTCTCCCGGAAATTCACAAGCCGGCTCGCGCGCCGGTAGTCTTTCATCTTCAGAAAATGCTCGCCGCTGAACGACGATATATGAGCGAGAACGTGCGTGCCGTCGGGACTCTCCCATAAAAAGGAGCTGAACGGGAACTTCGTTGTGTCGTTCCACGCCGGCTTGCTGGTCCAAAAATATCGCATCCCGCTTTTCGCGAAAATCTGCGGCAGCGACCACGCGAACCCGAATGTGTCCGGCAACCACGCCACCTCCGCTATCTTTCCAAAATGGTTCAGAAAAAACCGCTGCCCGTATAGACACTGCCTGACCATGCTCTCCCCGTCCGGCATGTTACCGTCCGGTTCGATCCACATCCCCCCGACGAGCTCCCATTGCTTCCCCTTCACCGCTGCTTTCATCGCTCTGAAAATAGGGGGATTCCTGTCTTTCATCCACTCATAATACTGCGGCGCCGGCATCGAAAACTTGAATTCGTCATACTGGGATATGTGTCTTAGTGCGTTTTTAAAAGTTGCTTTCGCCTTCGATATCGTCTGGAACTTTCGCCATTTCCATGCCGCATCGAGATGACTCTGGCCGATAGCGGTTATTCTCCATCTTTCCGGAGGAGAATTCTGGAAATTCATTATAAATTCGAAAATCTGCGCGGCGTACTTTCGCGCGAACCATGAGATCGGGTCTATTTCCGCCATTTTCTCTCTCCAGCTTTATTTATTTTAACATTTTCTCATTGTTAATTTCAACATTAATTTCCTTTATTTTTTTTGCCGATATTTTTTTACTTGTTTCATTTTATCATCTCATTTATTTCATTTGCTATTTCCCTTTTTTTCATCATTCTTTTCTCTTCTTTTTTGTCCTTTTCTTCTCTCCATATTTTGCTTTTTTTCTTCCTTTAATTCCATTTTCTCGCTTGTGTTTTCGCAATGCTGCGTTTCATGTTTATCATTTGTTTACGAGCTTTTTAGCCTTATTTCGTTTTACAATATTACAAATATTAAGCCCTTTTCGTTTGTTTTGTTCACATCTTTTCGTTCCACTATTTTCCGCGTCCGTTAATTTCTTTACTCAGTCTTATTTTGTTGCATTTTCTTCTGTTCTGATTTTTCTTCTCTCCTTTCCTTTTCGTTCGCGCTCAACCCGGGCCTTTTTCAACGATAATTCCGGCTCTTCCCGCTTATTGCAATTCCTCCCTTTTCCGCTCCCTTTTCTTGCCTCCTGTCCAATCATCGTTCGATGCTTCTTCTGCAAGGCCATCGAGAAGAGCTGTCTATCCGCTTTTCTTGAGAAATGGACGTCTTTTAACGCCGTTTCCTGAGACATTTCTCTCGCGTGTCAATTTCTAAAAGGCCGCTTGTTTTGCTTTTTTGTTGCTTTATTTCATTATTCTAATATTAGCCTTTTACAAAAGGAATATTTATCAATATGTCTTTCTATAACATATTGCGTTGGACACACAATTATTAACTGGACACACATCAAAAAAGGCGGCGAATTAGTTGATTTCGCCGCCTTCGCAAGGCAACTGCAAAAAAATTGATTGTCCTTGCCCTATGGCTTGACAAGGACGGATCCGCCGACGGGAAGAAACGTCCTCA
>JAKLIR010000067.1 GCA_022709505.1 bacterium
CATGAAGAAAGTTCGCATCATGACATATATGTTCACAACAATCATTCCTGCAGTTCTCGGCATAAGCATGGTGTTCGGCCCCGAAAACAGCCAAGCGGCGACTGTGTTTCACCGCATCACCATCAAGACCGGATATTTGATCATCAGAGACATCCCCTCGACGAAAGGAAAGCCGGCCGGTGTTTTTTATAAGGGCGACGACTGCATTCCCGCGCTGGGCAGCAAGAAAGACGTCGGCCGCACATGGATGAAGGTATTCAATCCATACTTACGCTCGACCGGATGGGTGGACTCCAAATTCACGTCGCCGTCGAAGTCGAATTGCGATTTCGAAAAGTTCTTGTACGGCACGAGAGGAAAAACCAACTGGGTTTTTGACAACATGACGTTCCCGCTAATTATCAGTTCTCCGAACGCGGATGAAGAGCCGCCCGTGTCATACTCTAAGGAAGAAGTGTTTTCTTCAACCAAAAACCTGAATGACAACCCTTACTATTACCTTAAACTCTTAGACGACAACGAAATGAAAAAGTTCTGGGCCGAACGGGATGGCTGCGCGAAATACGAACTTATCGAGAACAAGAAATACGACGTCAACAGCTACACCCTTTATTTCGTGAATAAAACGGCCGACACAGCATCCATCGCCTTCTCTTGCCTCGAGATGTATCCCGAATTCAAATTCCGTAAGACGGAAAACGGATATATCCTTACCGGAATCGAGGACTCCGGTTCATAAACCCGTTAAAACGCCATTAAGTAAGAAAATAGATTCCCAAACCCGACAGTTCCAGAAAAGCACCGCAACTTCTGATAGTGGCGCGCTGAATGCACGGCATAACATCCGGCGGTTCAATATTTTTTGAATGAGTTCTCTTTTTTTGCGCCTGCATCCATGCGATGTTATTTTTGCAGTATGACACTATAAAATTGCATGTGATGCTGCAATTTTTTGAGATAGTGGCAAATCAGAAATATTTCTTTAAAATGTGTGTGCATTTAATAATCGTGCAACTTTTTCTATCATGAAATATGTTCTATGTGTAATCTATATGCCGGCTGAATTCAATAATCTGTACGGAGAAAAAATGAGATATATTGCGCTGCTAAGAGGAATCAATGCTGGTAAGAATAGACGCGTGGACATGAAGAGCCTCAAAAATACTTTTGAGCGTCTCGGATGCAGAAATGTCTCAACATACATCAATTCCGGGAATGTCATATTTGAGTCAGGTGATAATAAGAAAACTCTTCGAGATAATATCGAAAATGCTCTGTTAAAAGAATTTGGTTTCGAAGTTCCGGTACTGATTAAGACCAATGCTGAAATGAAGAAAGTGGCTAATGTAATTCCAGAGCACTGGCGGAATGACGTTACTCATAGAACGGATATCGCCTATCTTTTTAATGAAATTGATTCGAGTAAAATAATCGATGAACTTCCAGTAAACAGAAGTTTCATAGAAGTTCGCTACGTGAAAGGGGCTTTATATTGGAATGTTGATCGCAAAAACTACAACAAGAGCAACCTGAACAAATTGATAAGACATGACATATACCGGCACATGACTGTGCGCAATGTGAATACCGCGAGATTTCTGGGCGATATTAAATAAGTATCAGATTGTGCAACCGTACCTGCGAACCGAAAAAGTACCGCCTCAAATGATGGAAAAGTTGTTCTTCAAAACCAGTACGAAATATATTCAAATCGGGATTGACAACTCAATTATACTCAGCTAAACTCAACTAAAATCAACTCTATATTTTTAAGATTGCATAAATCAGGGATATCATATTCTATGGAACGATTGCAAATAGCACCTAATGACGTAGTAATGAACGCTCAAGAAGCTGCTGATTTTCTCGGGGCGCATGTTGAAACGGTTCGCCGCCTTGCAAGACGGGGTGACATACCTTCTTTTAAGGTGGGTAAAGACTGGCGTTTCCGCAAAGAGGCGCTTTCGCAATGGGCGGATTCGCATCATCTGCGTAATTGTCCGGCTAATATTCTTATCGTTGATGACGAGGAACCCATCCATAAACTGATACGTCGGATGCTTGCCCCAGAAGGATATCAAATACACGCGTCTTCTAAAGGAGAAGGCGGACTGGCTATCGTTTCTACCATAAAGCCTGATCTGGTTTTGCTCGACCTTCAGATGCCGGGAATGAACGGGCCGGAATTCCTGCTCGAATTACGAAAAATATTTCCTGTTCTTCCTGTAGTAATTATTACCGGCTACCCGGACAGCGATCTTATGTCCAAAGCATTGGAAGCAACGGGTAACGGACCGATTCTGCTCGTCCCAAAACCATTTACAAAGGAACAACTGATTCAGTCCGTACGGATGATTCTTAAAGGGGCGATTGAAAAGAAATAGTTTTTTTCGGCAAGACTTCTTAGCGATGTATTGCGGTTTTCATCTCAGGGCATAACGGCTTTTGCAAAAGGAAGCAGAGTTTTATTAAAGGCTCGAACATATCATCAAAATGATTGATATGTAAGAGTCGTTGCGGGAGGCGTGCGCAGCATCTTTAATGACGAGGGCTCCGAATCCGTCGCGCATGTTCAGCTTCTAATCAAAGAAAGAAATATCCGGACAGATGAGAAAGGACCGACCGCCGTTTAAAAGTGCGACATCAAAACTATCCGTTTCATGTAAAGAATTCGGAAAGGATAGGTGCTACTATGGAAAAGATGTGGGCGGATGAGGAACGAGAACGACAGCTTATTTGGCGATCCACCATCTCTGAGATATCCGCCGATTTTGTCAGCCGCCCTGACAACATTGATGAAAATATAGATTCCGCCCTTGCCGCCATAGGCAGGCTCACTGGCGCGGAAAGAACATATCTTTTTCTACTATCAGACGACGCGGCGATTATAAGCAATACCCACGAATGGACATCCAACGGCATAGAGAAACAGAAGGACTTTTTTCAGGACATCGATACGAACACGTTCCCGTGGTTGTTCGGCCTCCTTATAGCAGGAGAAACAATTTTATTGAAGAGTGTCTCGGATATCCCGATAGGTGCGAAATCTGAGAAGGAATTCCTCGCGAGACACAAGTTCGAAAATCTTGTGATCGTTCCAGTGATAACAGAATCACGTCTCTACGGGTTCTTGGGCTTCGACACACCTGAAGATGAAACCCGGTGGATAAGCGAGGACAGCGTCCTGCTGCGGCTGGCCGCCGGGATTATCGGAAGCGCCATCGAAAAACAACGCGCTGAGGAAGCATTGCGGGAAAGCGAGGAGATGTATCGGTCGCTGATCGAGCAGGCGCCGGAAGCGATCGCTGTTTACGACCTCTCAATCGATAATTTTATCGACTGCAACAAAAATGCCGAGCGATTGTTCGGCTGCACAAAAGAAGAATTCCTCAGGCTCGGAATCGATCCGTTTTACACCCAAAATCAGCCCGACGGAGTTCCTGCACATGAAAGTTTTCTTAAACACAGAGAAATCATCTCGAAGAGCGAAAGTCATTCGTTCGAAAGATCAATAAGAAGTGCTGATGGCAAAGACCATTTATGCGAAGTCAAACTGGTGCGCCTACCTTCGAAGAACAAAAATCTGATCAGGACAAGCTACATTGACATTACTGAACGCAGAAAAGCTGAGGAATTACTTAAAAAAAGCGAGGACCGATATCGCACCCTCTTCGATTCCTCGCCAAATGCTGTTGTTCTGGTGGGAATGGATGGTAAATTACTGAGTGTCAACGATGCAGTCGAGGATCTCACCGGTTACAAAAAAGAGGAATTGATCGGGAAACTCTTTTTCGCCACAAAATTGTTCGAGGAAAAAGAACTTTCTGACATTCTCTCTATTTTCTCGAATCTGATCGAAAAAGGCGATATACGAACTGATTATACGCTGAATTTAATAAGAAAAGATAATGAAAACCGAATGGTCGAAACCCGCAACGCCGCAGTGGTGGAGAATGGAAAGACAGTGGCGATACAGGTTGTTATCAACGATGTCACAGATTACAGACGCGCGGAGAAGGCATTGCGTGATAGCGAAGAGCGCTTCCGTTTGGTATTTGAAAGATCCACAACAGGAAAATCGCTCACGGCGCCTGACGGACGGCTCCTTAAAGCCAACCGTGCTTTTGCAGATATGCTGGGTTACACCACCGAGGAACTCCAACAGTTGAACTTTGTTCATATCACGCATCCGGACGATGTTGCGGAGAGCAATGAATGCATGCGCAGTCTTCTCGCAAACGAAAAAACCACCTACCTTGTGGAAAAACGGTATATTCACAAAAACGGATCGATCGTATGGGGCCATTTAAGTACGACCATGCTGAGAGACGAGGCCGGCACGCCGCTGCATCTGATTAGCAGCATTACGAATATCACGGATCGAAAGCGGGCGGAAGAGGAGCGCGAGCATACTCTCAACATGCAAAAGGAAGTTAACCTACTCCAACAGTCACTCCTTGCGCCGGGAACGCTTGAAGATAAATTAAAAAAGACAACCGACTGCGTAGTCCGGATATTCGATGCCGATTTCTGCCGAATCTGGCTGATCAAGCCCGGAGATATATGCGAACATGGATGCCATCACGCTCTTGTGAACGAAGGGCCTCACGTCTGCCGTTACCGCGAAAAATGTTTGCATCTTGTAGCAAGTTCCGGACGGTACACTCATACGGACGGCAAAGTCCACCGGCGTGTTCCTTTCGGAAGCTACAAGATCGGCCGCGTCGCTTCCGACGATGAACAAAAATTCCTGACAAATGACGCACAGAACGACCCCAGCATCCACAATCACGAATGGGCGCGCGAACTCGGTCTCGTTTCTTTTGCCGGATACCAGATTCGCATTCCCGATGGCGAAAAAATTGGAGTTTTTGCTCTTTTCGCAAAACATCCTATATCCAGCCCCGAGTATGCGATGCTGGAAAGCATCGGTAACACAATCGCTCGCGTATATCAGCACGAAATTACGGCAAAAGCGCTGATCGAACGCGAACAATTTCTCTCGACCGTTGTCGAAAACTACCCCGGTCCGCTTTCTTATGTGGACACGAATCTTCGATACGTTTTCGCAAACAACAAATATGAAGATTGGTTCGGTAAGACGCCCGATTCCATATTAGGATTAACCATAAAGGAGGTCATAGGTGAAAAGGGATACGAACGCGCGGAGAAATACGCGAAACTTGCGCTGACAGGCAAACGAACGACTTTCGAAAATATGACTATAAGCCCGTCCGGCGAGAAGATGTATGCGGAAGTCACCTATATTCCTGATTTCGGGCACGATGGCAACGTCTCAGGCCTTTTCACAATTGTGATCAACATCTCGGAACACAAGCGTATCGAAGAAGAACTACGAATCGAGAAAGATTTTCAGAAAAATTTATTAGACACGGCGCAGATGATTGTGCTGATGTTGGACCCCGAAGGGAAGATCGTTCATTTCAACCGTTATATGGAGGGCATTTCCGGATATGAGCTCGATGAAGTAAAGGGTAAAGATTGGTTTTCCACTTTTTTAGAGAAAGACCATCAGGATGATATCAGGGAACTTTTCAAAAAAGCAATCAGCGATATTCAGACTGTAGGCAATGTCGATAAAATCGTCACAAAGGACGGCAGACGCAGGGACATAGAATGGTATGATAAAACACTCAAGGATGAAAACGGAAATATATTGGGACTCCTCGCGGTAGGACATGATGTTACGGAGCAGATCAGATCAAGAAATGAAAAGGAACAGATGGAAGCTAAGTTTCTCCAGTCGCAAAAAATGGAGGCTATCGGGCGGCTCGCCGGGGGGATCGCGCACGACTTCAACAACATGTTGTCGGTGATAGTGGGTAACACCGAACTCGCTATGATGGATCTTACGCCTGACTCACCGCTATATAATGACCTTCAAGAAATCCACAAGGCTGGAAAACGCTCGGCGGAACTAACGCGCCAGCTTCTGGCTTTCGCAAGGAAACAAGCGGTCACACCAATCGCGTTGGACCTGAACGAAACCATATCCGGAATGCTTAAGATGCTACAGCGACTGATCGGAGAGGACATCGACCTGTTGTGGAAACCGGGGCGAGAACTATGGAAAGTCAAAATAGATCCGACTCAAATCGACCAGATTCTGGCAAATCTGGTTGTGAACTCCCGTGACGCTATCAGAAGCATTGGAAGAATTATAATAGAGACGAGCAACTTCACTCTCGATGAGGAATATTACTGGGAACGCGAGACATTGGCACCCGGCGAATACGTCAGTTTTGCAGTGAGCGATAACGGAAGCGGAATGAATAGAGAGACTCTTGATCATCTCTTCGAGCCGTTCTACACAACGAAAGAAATCGGCAAAGGAACAGGATTGGGAATGGCGACCGTCTATGGCGTCGTCAAGCAGAACAACGGATACATAAATGTGTATAGCGAAACAGGCCGAGGAACGACAATAAGAATTTACCTTCCTCGGCTCGCCGGCGAGGCGGAAAGAGATAAGGTTGAAACCTCGCCTGTGGAATCACTTAACGGAACAGAGACAGTGCTTATCGTAGAGGACGAAAAAGCGATTCTGGAACTTGGAAAGAGAATCCTTGAAGGTCTCGGTTATACAGTGCTCGCCGCAATCAAACCTACCGAAGCCATCGAGTTATCCAATAACCATAATAGAACCATCCATCTATTGCTTACCGACGTGGTTATGCCGAAGATGACAGGTCGCGACCTTTTCGAACGACTCTCCACCTCACGACCGGAGATGAAATGTATTTACATGTCCGGTTACACTGCTGATATTATCACCAGCCACGGAATCCTCGATGAAGGTGTGGAGTTCATCCAGAAACCTTTCACTCGGAATGATCTCACAAAGAAGGTGCGCACAGTGTTGGATAGAAATTAAGAAGCAATAGACTCGTATCGCAAATCGTTATTTTCATCGATATAGAAGGGTAGGGCGATACGACGGGAAAAAGAAGTAAATGAAAAATACATAGCTGATTAATGATGTTTATTTCTTAATATATCAAAATTTCACGGAGATTCTACTTCCTGAATAGGCCACTGATTTTTCGGGATATTGTTCCGGATTCACTCCAACACCATGGTTTGTATGGACAAGAACTATGTTAAATGTTCTTGACTCCAACATCCCCGGAAACGAGCCGACCGGTCGCCGATTGTCAGTGTTTTCTTCGCGTTATTCCATGAAATAGGTATGGTGGCGTAGATACCTTTTTCATAGTTGTAGTTGTCGTTCTCGTCCTCGTATATTGTGAATACGCCGTCAGCGCCGGGATAAATGCGAAGTTCGATGGGGTCCGCCGGTTTTTCAGTGGCATATTGAATATCCGGTCCAATTGGAACGATCGATCCGGCACGAACATATAGCGGCATCTCATCAATCGGCGCGGGCGCTTTCACTTCCCGTCCGCCGTTTATCTTTTCACCAGTCCAGAAGTCGTACCAGTCTGTCCCGGCGGGTATGTACACTTTTCTTTCCATGATTTTTGAATTTGTTTTTATCGGAAATTTGGGTCTTGGCGTATGGTTGCCATAGTACATGGATTCATAGACTTTCGGTTTCACTGCTTCTTTGCGATACATCGGCACGGTAACAGGATTCACGAGAAACGCCGGTCCGAACATATACTGATCGTCGATATTCAGAACGTTCGCATCGCGGGTGAAATCAAAAGCAAGTCCGCGCATCAAGGTGTAGTTTTCTTCCGTTACCTTCCACGCAAGTGAATAGATGTAAGGCATCAGACGGTAGCGTAGGTGGTCGAATTTTTCCAACGCATCGTAAGCCCAATCTCCTTTTTCCCCGAAACGCCATATCTCGCGCGGAGTCGATGTTCCATGCGAACGGAAGATCGGGGTGAAGACGCCGAACTGGAACCAGCGCACATAGAGTTCTCTGTATTCGTCGTTTTCACAGCCGCCTGCATGGCTGACGAAAAATCCGCCTATATCATTGGTCCAATACGGTATTCCGGCCATGCTGAAGTTCAGACCGGCCGAGATCTGATTTCGCAGAATATTCCATTCCGCGAATATGTCGCCCGACCATGTCGTCGCCGCGTATCGCTGCTGGCCGGCAAAGGCGGATCGTGTAAGAATATAAACCCGTTTGTCACTTGTCGTTCTTCTCTGGTTTTCATAGATTCCTTTTGTTGTCATCAGCGAAAACGGGTTCATGAAGCGCGACGTGGAGCCCGATGATGCTCCGCCGACTTTTTTCATTAACCTTATAAATTCTTCTTGTGTGTCAACGAGAGTAAATTCAGGCTCGGTTCCATCAAGCCACCAGCCGTCCATCCCTTTGGAAAATATTCCATCGCTTGCGTATTTCCAGTATATGTCTCTGGCATCTTTGTTGTAAGCGTCATAGACACCTGTGTCGTTCGTATAGGACGGATCGTTTTTGAATGAGTCATAAGGGTAAAGGAAGCCTTTAGCGTTCATTTCCTTGAATATGTCTGTCTCGTAACCGAACTTGGGCCAAATGGAGATCATGATATGCGCATTGTATTTATCATGAAGAGTTTGAATCGTTTTCTCAGGATGCGGGAAAATATCCTCGTCGAACTTCATTGCGCTCCAGCCGTATTTCCCCCAGTACTTCCAGTCTTGAACAATCACGTCCAGAGGCAACCCGCGTTTCCTGTATTCGGCAACCACGCCTATCAGTTCTTCGCCGGATTTGTAGCGTTCCTTGCTCTGAAAATATCCATACGCCCATTTCGGATACATTGGTGCGGCGCCTGTCAGTTCGCGATATCCGGAAATCACCGCATCCGGTTCCGGGCCGTAAACGAAATAGTAATCTATCGCATCGGCGACTTCCGACTGAAAGCCCATCCCGTCACCGCCATCGTGGTATTTCGTGACGGAATAGTTATCCCAGAGTATGCCGTACCCTGCGGTTGACAGCAGGAAAGGGACCACCGATATTCTATTGGCTTGGGCAATCAGAACATCGTGGCCGCGCCAGTTTATTATTCCATCCTGAAACTGACCGAGGCCGTACAGAGCTTCATTGTCAGAAAGCGTGAATCGCTGTTGCACGCTCCATGCGTTTTTTTTTCTTTCTGCTACGGAAGGAATATATGTTCGTCCATCAGATTCCTTTTCGCGCAAGATGATTTTTCCCTTAGAGTCTCTAAATGTTATTGCACCTGTAATGATCGATACTGAGGCGGATATTCTCTGAGTGGAAACAGTAAAACCATTTTCATTTTTTATAAACTTCCACGCTGCTTTCGGCCGCTTTTTGTCGAGTACCACCAAGCTGGTTGTCTCAGGTATTTCCTCCCCCGGTGCGAAAACGATCCGGAATATTTCTTCTGAAACCACTTTCAATTTCAGCTTCCCGCCGGGAACATCAACCATAACCCCGTCAGCGGACTTCTCATACCCAGCCATTGCCGTACAGTAAGTCATCAGCATCAGTGCGATCATTACAATAATTATTCTTTTCATTATGGTCCCCGATATTTTTATATACCTTTTAATCCGAAATATAACTCATCGGTGCGAATAGTTTCAAATTCACCTTCAACTGATTATTCTGAAGATATCTTTTCGCTGTGTTAGTTTCTTTATATCAACCGGCAGATCACTAAGCAAATCGCGTGCTTAACCGCCTTCACATTTGAAAATTTAGCGATTCAGGAGCCTATCGCGCTGCAATCAGACAAAACAAAAGTCGGACATACTTTTGCGGCAGAACCGCTAAACAATAGCAGAAAAACGATATTCACAAAATCATTATAATTTTTGCCGATTCGTCATCTTTACGCGTCTTGCAGTTATTAATGGACAATTTACCATATATCCATACGACTCGCGATATGAGTATATTTCAATGCCCGCAATATTTTCGGCCGAATGTAGCTTTTTAAATCGGCAGCGAAGTTTGCTAAGATATCAGGGCGATTCGTTGCTCATTCGGATTTAGAGATGTAAGTGAGAGAGGCGTGTTATGAAACATAAAGCGTTTTTCACGTTTGTTATTGCAGTAATGGCGGCGTGTGCGCCAATTTGTGTCGAGACGAAAAATTTGAATTATGCCACCGCTCCGATTCCAAAACCGGGAGAATGGCTGGAATCGCGATTCGCCAAGAACGGCGTACCGCCTTTTTCGTTCAAGTATGGCGGCCGTAATTCGGGTACGTTAATCCGGAACTGGGAACTCGCAACAGAGCAGAAGGAACTCGACTCTTACCGCACACAGCATGTTTACACGTACACCGACCCGAAAACACGTTTGCAGATCCGCGCGGAAGCGATCGAGTACAAGGATTTCCCGGCGCTCGAATGGGTACTTAAAATCAAAAACGATTCTGAAACGGAGTCGCCGTTGATCGAGGATATTCAGGCGCTCGACGTGAATTTCTATTCAGCTACGAGCAGCAATTTCATACTTCACCACGCATTAGGAGCGGATTTGTCCCGCGCCGACTTCGCACCTCTGGACACGCTGCTCGGATCACTCGAATCGATACGGTTCACTCCTAACGGCGGTCGCCCGTCCGACATCGAGGCGTTCCCGTTTTTCAATCTCGAAGACAAGCAGTCAGGTGGTACGATGATCGCGATAGGCTGGACAGGCCGCTGGGCTTCGACCTTCTCGCGCGTGGACGAAAGAAGCGTTAATGTGAAAGCCGGCATGGCGCTGACGCGCCTGAAGCTCTATCCGCATGAAGAAATCCGCACTCCGCGCATCATGCTGCTCTTCTGGAAGGGAGACGACTATCTCTCGGGCCAAAATGCACTCCGCAAAATCATACTCACGCATTACTCGCCTCAGAAGGATGGTAAAGCCGCGCGGCTGCCGTTTTCCTTCTCCGTCCACGGCACTTACGTCTTCAATGATACGACCGAAAAGAATATGGTTGAGCTCGCAAAAGCCGCTTCCGAAAGGTTCAAGAAGATAGGCTTCGAATACTTCTGGATCGACGCCGGATGGTATGAAGGCGGCTGGCCGAACGGAGTTGGCAATTTCTTCGCCGACCCGAAAAGATTTCCGAACGGGC
>JAKLIR010000068.1 GCA_022709505.1 bacterium
TCTCGGCAAGCGCGATCGACGAACGAGACCCGGCGACCGCTGGACATTCCCGCAGGGTTTCACTGTATGCCATCGCCACGGCCAAGGCGATGAAGTGCTTCACGGATGATCAGTTAAGAGAACTTGAGTATGCATCATGGCTTCACGACGTGGGAAAAATCGGGGTCCGTGAACACATCCTCGTGAAGGAAAACAAACTGTATCCGGAAGAAATGGCGAAGGTGCGCGAACGGTTCGAAAGCATAAAACTTTCGGAGAAATGCATTTTCCTTAACTGCCGGCATGAAAACAAGCAAGAATTCCCGGAAGACAAGCTCGGAGAAATTCTCAAATCGATAGCCGAAGACCTCGCCTTCGTGGAAAAAGTGAACCGGCCGGGATTCTTAAGGCCTGAAGACGCGGAAAGACTCAAACAGATCTCCGCAAAAACATACTTGGATTCACAAGAACGAAGCCAGCCTTATCTGACCGAACATGAAACACAGTCGCTTATGATCCAGAGAGGCAATCTTACAAACGAAGAGCGCGATAATATGAACGCGCACGTAACGAGCACGTACAAGATTCTGAGTCAGATTCCATTCACGAGCAGATTGAAACTCATCCCGATGATAGCCGCATGCCACCACGAAAAACTCGACGGGAGCGGCTATCCGAGCGGTCTGAAGGAAGCCGACATCCCTCTTCAAAGCAAGATTCTCGCGCTTGTGGACATTTACGACGCGCTGACCGCTCAAGACCGGCCTTATAAACCGGCGATCCCGGTTGACAGATCAATAAAAATCCTCGAAGAAGAAGTGAGCGCCGGAAGATTGGATCAGGATGTTTTCAAGGTGTTCATCAATAACAAGATTTACGAACTCGAGGATCCCGGCGGCGATGCGGCTTCGATAATGCAGTCGCAACAGAAACCGCGCAGAAAATAGCCCCTCTTATCAAACCCTCGAAGGACATGGTTTTCAATCAGACCTTTAGTATCTCTTTCAGGATAACCATTGCAGCTTTCTTGTCGAGCGGCTCATTCATGTTTCCGCATTTGGGAGACTGTATGCACGAAGGACATCCGTCTTCACATTCGCACTCGGTAATCAGATCGAGCGTTTTTTCGAAGAGTTCGATCGCCCTTTCATAGCCTTGCTCGGCAAGACCCATTCCGCCCTCGTACGCATCGTGAATGAACACCACCGGCTTGTCTCCCACATCCGGATGCCTTTCCGCGGACAAGCCTCCGACATCCATCCTGTCGCACATGGCGATGAATGGAAGCATTGCTATCGCTGCGTGTTCGACCGCGTGCAACCCGCCCTGAATATCGAGGTCTTCAGCTATGACTTTTCTCCTTATCCGGTCAGGAAGCACGAACCAAAAACCCTGCGTCCATAGTTTCTGCTCCGGATAGTCGAGGTCGCCGTGCCCTATGACGGTGTTGTCCCGCTGCCGAATTTTTTTGAATGAATAAACCCTGTCCCTTACGTCCACGAACCCGAAATGAAGTTGCACGTCGCCGTGTTTCTTGCTTTTGAGAGTGCGATCCACATCCACCGAGCCTTTGGTCAAGGCGCGGGTGTAATATTCAGTGGTTTTCGGCGCCACGTGCGCGATTTTGTTTTTCAGATCGAGTTGCTCAGAGATATATGAGTCCGCCATGTGAAGATAAACGGCGCCGTCGTGAAGGTACTGAAACACAGTCGAATTGTCCATCGAGCCGAGCATAGCGCCATCGGGGAGAGTTATGGTATAGCGATCGTTCGTGGCCGTTCTCAGATTTATATCTCCCGCGGGATATCTCTCGCCGTCGTAAAAGGCGCCCTCGGAACTCTCTTTCAATTCGCCGTCGAGGATCAAGTCTCTGACAGCCGGAACGAAGCCTGCGCCGAAAAGCGTTTTTTCCGCTTTTTTGAGAGGCAGTTCCGCCGCCGCCGCCTTCAGGTGAACGTCCATGATGTATGGGTTCGAAGGATGTATGATCGCGTGTTCAACAGGTCGCCCGAAGAAATATTCGGGGTGGCGCATGAAGTATTGGTCGAGCGGTTCTGGGTATGCGATCAGGACGGCGAGGGCTTGTTTCTCCCTTCGCCCTGCTCGGCCCGCCTGCTGGCGTATGCTCGCCATCGTACCCGGAAACCCGTTGATGATCGCCACGTCGAGGCTCCCGATGTCGATACCGAGTTCGAGCGCGTTCGTGCACGCCACTCCGAGCAGGCTTCCATCCGCGAGCGCCCTTTCGATCATCCTCCGTTCGGACGGGAGGTATCCTCCTCTGTATGACACCACGCTCTGCGGTGAAACCACGCCGCCCAAAAGCCTTTCGCGCGTATATTTAAGAATCACTTCCACCGTGGGTTTCGCCCTTGCGAATACGATCGTCCTCTTCTCATTCTCCACGAAATGGGAGAAGAGATTTATCGACTCGCCTATCGGGCTTCGCCTCGTGTCCGACGATCCTTTCACGAGCGGCGGATTCCACAGTACGAACATTTTTCCGGAAGACGGGGCTCCGCTTTCGGTTATCGCGGACACCTTCTCTCCGAGGAGCGCCGACGCGTGCTCCTCAGGATTGGCGACGGTTGCCGAGCAGCATATAAAAACAGGTTTGCTCCCGTGATGCTCGCAAATCCGTCTCAGCCGCCTCATGAGGTTCGCTACATGGGAACCGAACACGCCTCTATATGTATGCACCTCATCCATCACCACATATTTAAGCTGGGAAAAGAACCTGCTCCACAGCCTCGAATGGTTGGGGAGAATTCCGAGAGAAAGCATGTCGGGGTTGGTCATGAGAATGTTAGCCTCGCGACGCAAGGCCGTTCTGTCCGAGCGCGGGGTGTCGCCGTCGTAAGTCCCGAATCTTATTTTCTTCCCGTCGAGTTTCGGAGAATATATGTATGAGTGTTCGTCATATTCGGCGCCCGGACTTATCAAGTCGTGCAACATGCGCGTCTGATCCTGACCGAGAGCCTTTGTCGGAAACACGTAGATGGCTTTCGATGTGGGATCGTTCAGAACCGCTTCGAGCACAGGGATGTTGTAGCAAAGAGATTTACCGCTCGCGGTGTCGGTTGCGAGCACGACGTTTTCCCCTGCTCTCACTCGGGTGATCGCTTCGGCCTGATGGGTATATAGGCTTTTGACCCCAATGGATTTCAAGTTCTCCGCGACCGGCGCCGCCACCGGCGGGGAAAGCTTTCCGAACCTCGCTTTTTTCGGAGGATACTTTTCAACAAAAGCGAGTTGCCCCGCGTAGTCATCATCTTCCGTTATAAGGTCGATGAGTTTTTCTATCTCACTTTTTTTTCTCGGTTTCGGCATATTCGCTTGAGCGCGGCGGCCGGCTCTCAAAACTCCACGACTTTATTCGTGAGCCGGCCGATCCCCTCGACCTCGATCACGATTTCGTCTCCGGGTCGCATCGGGGCGATTCCGGAAGGAGTGCCGGTGGATATGATATCGCCCGGGAACAGAGTCATTATCGAAGATACGAATTCGATTATCCTCCGCACGTCGAAAATCAGATTTTTGGTATTCGAACTTTGCCTCAATTCCCCGTTGAGGAAACTCTTCACGTTCACCTCGTCGGGGTTTATCTCATCAGTGATGATCGGGCCGACCGGACAGAATGTATCGAAACTCTTTGCGCGGGTCCACTGCCCGTCTCGCTTCTGCATATCTCTTTCGGTAACATCGTTCAAGCAAGTGTATCCGTCAACGTAATGCAATGCGTCCGCCGCCGCGACATTCCGCGCGGTTTTCCCCATAACTATCGCGAGTTCCGCTTCATAGTCCACCCTCGTCGCTCCGAGCGGATATATTATCGGGTCGCCGTCACGGATGACTGATGTCGAAGGCTTCATGAATATCACGGGCTCCGACGGAATCGGCATGTTGAACTCTTCCGCATGATCCCTGTAGTTGAGTCCGAGCGCGATCACTTTCGAAGGCTTAACGTCGAATTCTCGATTCATTTCCGCAGGTCCTTTCGATGTCTTCCGATTTTAGTTGACGCTCTCAAAATCTTTCGGGATCAGGATTTTGAATTTCGTACCTCGGCCGAGATCCGATTCCGCTGAAATCTCGCCGTGATGCGCGGCTATGATATTATAAGATATGGCAAGCCCGAGTCCCGTGCCGACGCCGGGCTGTTTCGTTGTGAAGAACGGGTCGAATATCCTTCCGATCTGTTCCTTTTCGATTCCACAACCGCTGTCCTCAAAAAACAACACAGCGTCGCCTTTTTCGTTTTCTTCAACAGCGACTTTGAATATCTTCTTCTCGCAGCCGGACATAGCTTGAATGGAGTTGAAGACGAGGTTCATAAGAACCTGCCGGATTTTATCTGCGTCCATCTTAATCATAATTGCGCGCTCTTCGTTGAAGTCCTTTTCAAGAGCAATCCCTTGTTTTCTCAGTTCATGGCCCGTGAGAGCAAGCGTTTTCGAGAGGAGAACCGTGATGTCCGAAAGCTCGAATTCATATTTCGTCTCTCGTGTAAAGGATAAGAGTTCCCTAACCTTCTCCGAAATCCTATCCGTTTCCTCAAGTATGGCTTCAAGGTCCTGCCTGAGAGAGGGATCGAGATTCTTGTTTTTCAGAGCCACCTGAGTATTCGTAGATATGATTGCGAGAGGGTTATTGATCTCGTGTGCAATCCCGGCCGACAACTGCCCCATCGCATAGAACCTGTCGGCGACTCCGATTTTCCTGTAGAAAAGCCGAAGTTCCTCTATCCGCGCCTCGAGGCTTGCGATCATCCGTTTGAAAGCGGTGGCGAGATCTCCGACTTCGTCTCCCCTTGATGCGTGTTTCGCTCCGAACTTTTCAAACGCTTCCCTTATCCGTTTGATCTCCGTCTCGGCATCGCCTATTTTTCTCGAAGCCGCGCCGGATTCAACGTCGATACTTCCCGCGAGACCCGTCAGTTCGACAAGCGGCTTCGTTATGTTTCTCGCCAACACGATAGCGAGTCCCAACGCGACGCACGTAAGCCCCACCAGCATCGATCCGAGAATAAAGCGCACTCCCGCAAGCTGCCTCGCGAGAGACGCTGTCGAATAGCCTATCAACACAACCCCGAGCTTCATCCCGTGGGAATCCACAAGAGATGAAACTTCAACGAGCCGTTCTCCGCCGAAATATCCCACATCCCGTACAACAAGCGGCCTTACTGCGTCAACAACGTCGATCGGGGTTCTCGGTTCAGCCCCCGGACGGTGTTCCTTTCCGTCAGCACTTTCATAATGATACAAAATCTCCCCGGTCGGTCCGTAAATATACGCATACTTAACGTCCGGGTCTTCTTTAATGATCAGATCCGCTAAAAACTTCAACTGAAAGAAATCCATTTTTTCCATGTAAAAAGTGACCATGGAGGCAACGGTATTGCCAAGTGAAATTATCTGCCGGGTTTTCTCTTCCTCGATAGGAGAGTTGATATAATAGCTCAGGGTTATCGTTCCGATAGTGTTATTTTCCGATTTTATATCTCTCGAAACGCTTCTTCTTTTCCCTCCCACGGCGGCGGAGGGTTTCGAATATTCGAATATTTTTTTCCCAGTTCTGTCCCTGATCACACAACCTGCTATATTCTGGTCCGACCCGGCGACCTTCCTCATGATGTTCCCGGCTATTTCAGACACGTTTTGGTCCGATCCGGAAGAAACGAGGATGTTCTTCATCCCATACGACATGGAGTCAGCGAGAAACCTGATTCTCGCCTCGCGCTGCCTGCCGTAAAGCTCATTTATCCTGAATCCGTACCCGAAATAGGCCGACAGCGCTGTGCAGAAAACGAGCGCGCCGAACACTATGGATATCTTCGCAACTATTCCGAATCTTATGGAGGAACCATTCATCAACGCGGAATCACCTTCATGATTACAGATTATTTCAAGTTTACATGGCCGCCCTTACGTTTGACAAGAATGCGCGTGTTTAATAGGATTCTTAGTAATATTTCAAACGGGGCGTTACAGCAACGAAAAGTACCATCTTCATAGGGAACGTCCCAAGTCGTTTTATTCTTACAGTGGCACAATTTGGCGTTTGTGCCACCTGCGATTGAAGACCCGAAACCGGGGCGGTTCCGATCAGTCGGGGCCGCCCTACGGGGTCGGGATGACGAGGCGAAAGGTTCTGATCGATGGCGAAGAGACGAGAAATCAAATACGATCGGAACGAGATCGTGAAATTTGATGAAAACAGATTCGGGGGGTGGACATATAGTATTGAAAGAAGATCAGATTTCTTAAAAAATCAGGTTGTGTACACCAAGGAATTAGCGTGGCTTCCTGAATATCTTGAATTATATCCTAAGTTTGAGGAAAAACTAAATGACATGAAGAGTTCCGGGAGAATCTCTTCTGAAGAGTATTCCGTTCGCAAGAAAGAGCTTGACGAAAATATTAATCGGCTTAAAAGCGAACTAAAAGATTTTTCTAATAGTGAAATTGTGAACGCCGTAGCGTTCGCTAAAGAAAAACATTTACTTAACTTTATTGCCATGCAAACCATAAAACAGTTGAAAACGAGAGGGTGTGGAGGTGATTTTAAAACGGGAGCTTTAATGAGGGTTATGTCGGAATTGCTAAGAGCAAACGGGGTTAATAGTAATTTTGAAATAGATGCCATTAAGGGAGACTATTTTATTTGTAGCTTTCACTTTTTACAACCGCACGAGGATTGGCTTGAACAAACAAATATATATTTTCAGCGCGATGTTATAGAGCAGGCCGGGTGGTCTGAAAGTGAATTGAAATCAATTTTTAAAAGTAATAAGTTGAGATACTATGCGTTATGTGACAAAAATATCTCCGTCGAGGGGAAGCCCCGACCATATTTTGACAAGCATGATGTCGATTTTTTTATTTTTGCAAAATGGATTAAGGAGCGTGATGGTTGCACCCCGGTCAAGGCGATTATTAAAGCGGCCGAATTGCTGAAAACAGATCGTTTTGAAATTGCGGTAAAGAGCGTTAAATTAAAACCTGACGAAGATCATGCCCGAATCGACGTCCCACAGGGTAACGACAGCAATTTGGAATATATCGCTGGGGTAAAGTTGGTCGAAGTTCTTGGCGATGACAGTGGAATGCAAGTGCATACCAGTAAAACTTTGTCCGCCCGGCAGTCTCGCGCCCGTTATAAAGAAAAGAACATTCAATTTACCGACCTTCATTGGAAAATTTGTCACGAATCCGAATGTGGACATCGATTCGAATCAACCGACCCCGACGTTTTTGAAGCGTGCCCGGTTTGCGAGTCCACGCGCCGGAAAACAATTTTGAAAAAATAATTCCACATTTTTTGAAATATTACCGGTAAAAAATCACCCCGAATCTCTATTACGTATAACGGCAACAGCCGTTAAAACGGTTTTTTGGGGTGAAGCATGACAAACCACGACCCGCTTGAACTGAAACTACGGCGCATCCGCGCGGGAATTAAGGCCAAAGATATTGCGAGCGAACTCGGCGTATCTCACGCGGCGGTCGCATATTGCGAGAATCGCGGATACGTCTCGAACCCGCGCGTGGTTCAACTGTATAAAGAATATTTGGCTTCAAGGGGGGCGTGATGACCACCGCGACCGCCCCGATCACGCCATTTGCGTTCTCGATCGCAGACGCCGCGCGATATTCCGCATTGAGCCGCTCGCGGCTGTACCAACTGATTAACGAGGGCGTTATTGCACCCGCTCATGTGGGCGGGCGCGTGTTGATCTTGCGCGACGATCTGGAGCGATTTCTGTTATCACACCGGGCGTCGAACTGACCGACCGCAATACCCGCTCGACCTCGTGCCGAGCGTGGAATACTCTTCGGAAGTGACTATCATGGGCGTTTCGAAAAGTCTCGAACAAAATTTCAATATCACCGCCATTCCCGGCGGCCCTTCGGTTCCCTGCCCGAAATGTGGCAAAAAAGCCTTCACCATTATGGACAGCGACCGTTTTGGGCAGTGTTGGGTGTGTGGTGAAAAGATTCGTTCATCGTCCGAATTTGAAAGTAAACTCGACACCGATCTTTTTGAGATCACGGGCGAAATCAATGATCTTTGTGCCGCCGAGTTCCAGCAGGATGCAAACGGCCGTTTTCCCTCGCTGACGGGCGAAACGGCTTTCAAATTTTGCACTGACCCGGCACCGCAAGGGCGAAACCATCACCCGGACATTGTTCGTCGGCTTCGATGGGGCGCGGTGCCGATGGGCGCAAACTTCGCCGAGCCGTTCGACCGGCACATAAAAACCCGCACCGATATAATCGAAAGTACTCAGAGCGAATTAGACGCGTTCAGATGCGGCAAGGTGGTGTCAATCAATAGCCCCAAAGAAAAGATCGCCACCGTCGAGGCTAAGCCCCGAAAAGGTCGTCCGAAGAAAGACAAGCGACTCGAAGAACTTGAGTCTTTGGTAAATAATCTGCAAGCCGAAATCTCGACGCTCGAAGAGTATCGAGATAAATTTTGCACCGTTGCGAAAAGCGCCGCCGGTTGGCGAACAATCCCATACACCGATGAGTTCGGGCGTATCGGTCGGATAGATTTTCGATTCCCTAAAACCGGTAAGGAAAATAAAAAATTTCAATCGTTCACAGCGTTCCCGAAAAAACATTTGTTTCACGGCCTGTTTGCGTGCGACGGAAGCAACAAGTTCGCTCTTTGCGTGGAAGGCCCTGACGATGTGGCGGCTATTCAAAGCGCGTTCGCTCGGGCTTCTAAAGATCAGGAAGACATCCGTCTTCAAAACGTCGTTTGCGTGCCGAGCGCGAGTCAGTATTCGCGGAATGCGGCGTTCTCAGTATTCCGGCAAGTGATTTTATTGTTCGACGGCGACGCTGCCGGAAAAGCCGCTTGTGAAAAATTGGCACTTGAGAGAACTTTCCGAGTCGCGACATTGCCGGGTGGTTTCAAGGACGCGGATGAGATGTTTCGCCTTGTCGGCCCTGCCGATGGAATCGCCAAATTACGCGAGGCCATCAAATCATCGGCGGTTCAACTAATCGCGATATCGACGGTTCGCGACCGAATCGATCTTGCTATGTCGAGACATGGCAAAGAGGACGCTCGACTTGATCGCGAGCGGAAACGCGACGCCGCGAAGATATTTATCGATGACGTGAAAAATCGCTTTCGAATTTTGATTGATGAAACGAATCGCGCGCCCCACCTCTTCAACCCCGCAACCTGCGCGCTTGCCCCCGTGAAATCGGGCAACCCGCAATGGCAAAAAATCGCCGACGCTTACGGCGTTAATCAAAGTGAATCTTTATTGACTTTTCTCGAAGCCGAGATCGGAGCAGTCGCGCGCGAGATATCCCAAACAACGGAAATTCACAACGACTTTTTTTCTCAGGCAGTGCCCGACGTCGATGGCAAAACGAAAAACATCATTTGTTACCCATGCGGTGATAATCAATTTTATGAGATTTCAGCGGATGCGATCAGTCTTCGCAAAAACGGCGAGAGTGAAATTTATTTTACTACCAACGAGAACGCCGAAAAATTCGTTTTCGACGAAACGGCGGGCATCGATCTTTACCGTGAAATGATTCTTGGGTCGTTTAATTACGACGAGGGCGACATCGGCGCGGAAAATTATCGGATATTAACCGACCTTCTGCTTTGTGCCCCATTCGTCTCGCATTTATTTCGAACTCGTCAACTTGTGCTATTCTCGGCCGACGCTGGAAGTGGCAAAACAACCTCGATTCGCAAATTTATTCAGCTTCATTACGGCTTGTCTGCCGATGTGGAATCGCTTTCGGAAAAAATCGAAGACCTCGCCACGTTGGCGTCAAACCGGCGGATTGTCATTCTCGACAATAGCGATACAGCGCAAAGTAAAATGAACGATGGTGTGGCCGTCCTTAGCACCGGCGGTCGATTTTCCACGAGAGAGTTTTATAAACAAGGCGTGCTTTTTACTCAGACACCGATAGCTTTTCTATTCTTCACAAGCCAAGGCGGATTTTTCTCTCGTCCGGATATCGCGAGTCGCACAATTATCATCCGTCTGAGGCCCCTGCCCTCGTTCCGCCCGGAATCGTCGATAATCGACGAACTCGCAAAAAACCGCGCGAAGGTATTATCGGCATTCATAAAGCGCTTGCAATTGATTCTCGCGGCTCTCGATGCGACCGAACCGATAGCAAGTCAGTTCCGACTCGCGGACCTCGGGTCATTTGTGTTGCGAGTCGCCCGATATGAACAATGGGAATCGTCGGCGCTTGATCTGCTTGACGCGCTGAAGGTTGAACAGCGTCGTCATTCAGTCGAGGGCGACGAGACCACGGAATTGATATCGGCGTGGCTGCAAAACGGCAACGAGAACCGACACGTTACCGCTGGCGAGATGTGGTCTGAGCTATGCTCTCTTGCCGTCGAGAAACGCCAAAATTTTTATTATAAGCATTCGGCGAAAAGCTTCGGGCGATACCTAACGTCCCACATGCCGGCGCTACGCCTTTACTTCGATTGTGAGAAAAGCGACTATCGGAGTGGTGGTTATTTTCACTACCGATTCAGTTCCAGAAAATCTGCGGAAAGCGATGGTGTTGGGCAATGGTTGGTCGAATCATCAGACACAGTGCATTAGTGCAAAGTGCATTTCGTCCTAACCCTACTACCCTGTATGAATAAATTAAATACACTAAAATCATTTTTTTTCTCGCACACACGCGAAGGGTAGGGAAATGCACTTACGCACTTACGCACTGACAAGGGGAGCGGGAACGCACAAAAACAACAAAGCAAAGCCTACACGAGAGCGACCCGGCGAGCGGCCCCCACACCGGCAAATCCGGGCAAAAATGAGGGGCCACAAGATAATTAGACTTGAGAGCGAACAAACCAAAAACACTTGAATATAAAGGATTATTTATGACAAACGACACTGATAAAAATGGCACATGTGCCACTTTTGCCCCGGAATTCGATGATTTTGCCTACGCGCGCACGCGCGAGACCGGCGAAGAATCCGACATTTGCGACAATTCCGAAAATA
>JAKLIR010000069.1 GCA_022709505.1 bacterium
GCGACTCTCGTGCTGATCGACATAGACGAAAAAGGACTCGAGACGGCGCGCGCGGCGGGGGAGCGGCTCAACGCACAGATGGGGAACCCGATACGGATCGAAACGGAAACCGACACCGCGAGAGGGGTTAGCGGCGCGGACTACATCATGCTTTCCGTGGCGGCGGACCGCAAGAAACATTGGCGCGAGGACTACGAGATACCCCGAAAATACGGATCGAAGCAGGACATGGGGGAGTGCGGCGGCCCCGGAGGGCTTTTTCACGCGCTTCGCAGTGTTAATCTCGTTCTCGGAATATGTAAGACGATCGAGGAGAACGCGCCGGAGGCACTGTTGCTGAACGTCACAAACCCGCTTCCGCGCGTGAACCTCGCGATACACCGCGCAATCTCGCTCCGGTGCGTGGGCGATTGCCCGGAGTATCTGTTCGGAGTCATGCGGCTGAGCCTGTTTCTCGGGCGGCCGGTCGGGGAGATAAGGGCGACCGCGGCGGGGATGAACCACTTCACGTGGTTTCAGGATATCAGGGACTCGCGGACGGGCGAGGACCTCTATCCCGCTCTGCGGCGGCACGTGGAGCGTTTCCCGTTCATGCACGGGCGGCTCGGGCGGCGATGTTTCGAGGAATTCGGACTTTATCCCGTCAGCTCGGACAGCCACATCGGGGAGTATCTGCCTTCGGACGGACCGGGTTCGCGCTCGGTGTCGGAGGTGTTTCCCTACCATGAATTTTCCGCTTTCGAGACCGGGCTGCGGCGGCTCGTCACAAACGCGGTCGCCGAAGGGCGACTCAGGCTGCCGATGAGCATTCTCCCGAAGTCGTTTGAGATGGGGATACTCATCCTCGAAGCGCTTGCGTCCGGCGCGCGGGAGGAGTTCGGCGCGGCGAACTTCATTAACGAAGGCAACATTCCGAACCTCCCGGACGGCTATGCGGTCGAAACCGCGGCTCTGGCGGAGGACGGCGCGCTCGTCGCACGAAACGCGAGGCCGCTCCCGGAGCCGATCGCGGAAGCGATCCGGAATCAGTTCGAGATTCATTCTCTCATAGCGGATTCCGTGCTGGGGCGCGACCCCGCGCCCGCGTTCGAGGCGCTCCTGCTCGACCCGCTCGCGCCACCTTCGAAGGATGCGTGCAGGCGCCTCTTCGACGAAATGCTCGCCGTGCAGAAACACAGACTGCCGTTCTAATCCGGTAAAGACTCTTCGGTGCGGCCGGCACTTTTGCAAATCACCACGGTTATGTAGAATATGAAAAACCGGCGCGCGGTGGGAACAGGCGCGCCGTACGGATTTTCATTCAGGGGAGGGAGCGGCCATGGCAGGCGAAAGACTGGAGTTTCCCAAGGGTTTCGTGTGGGGCACATCGACGGCGGGGCATCAGATCGAAGGCCACAATTCGCATTCCGATTGGTGGCGGTTCGAACACGAGGGCAAGATCAAGGACGGAACGGTTTCAGGCAAGTGCATGGATTACTGGAACCGCTACGAGGAAGACCATGATCTGATGACAACCCTCGGCTACAAGGCTTTCAGGCTCGGGATAGAGTGGGCGAAGATCGAGCCGGACGACGGACGGATAGACCGAGCGGCGATCGAGCGCTACAAGAAGATTCTTCAGTCGCTTCGCGACCACAATCTGCAAATCTGCCTGACGCTTTACCACTGGGTTCTGCCGCTGTGGTTCGCGGACAAGGGCGGTTGGCTTTGGGAAGATGCGGTGGCGCGGTTCATGAAGTTCACGGAGATCGCGGTGAATGAGTTCGCGGAGTTCCCCGACCTGTGGGTGACGCTCAACGAACCGCTCGTTCCGGCGGCGGCGGGCTACCTCGCCGGCGAGTTTCCGCCAGAAAAGAAGTCTATCAAATTTTACGGCAAGGTGACCGGGAAGCTGCTGCGCGCGCACGCGCTGAACTACGAGCTTATCCATAAGACGGTGAAGAAGGGGCCGGACGGGAATCCGCCCAAGGTCGGAGTTGCGACGGCGTACCAGCACATCGTCCCGTGGGGCAGCTCCGGGCCGGCGGGATTGCACGAAAAGATAATGGCGCGGGTTTTCGTTTCCGGCAGTTTTAACGGCTGGGACGGCGCGGTGGAGACCGGTCGGCTCAAGTATCCGTTCGGCAAGGGCGCCGTGCCGGGCCTCAAGGACAGCTACGATTACTGCGGCGTGAACTACTACATGCGGCAATCGATAAAGTTCGACTCGAAGTTGAAAGACCGCGCGTTCGTGGATTTCGAGTCCGTCCCGCCGGGGATCGAGAAGACGCAGATGGGCTGGCAGATTTATCCCCCGGGTCTCTATCACACTCTGATGAACGTGTGGCGCAGGTTCAAGAAGCCGATATACATCACCGAGAACGGGATAGCGGACGACACCGATTCGCAGCGTCCCAAATATCTGCTCGAACACCTCGCGCAGGTGCACCGTGCGATCAAGGACGGCGCGGATGTGCGCGGCTACTACCAATGGTCCTTCATAGACAACTTTGAGTGGAAGGAAGGCTTCTGCAAGAAGTTCGGGCTCGTCGCGGTGAACCATGCCGATCCGGACCTGAAACGCGAGCCGAGACCGAGCGCGCACATGTATTCCGAGATAATCAAGGAGAACGCGATCACTTCGGAAATTCTGAAGAAGTACGCCCCCGGAGCGAACGAAGGCGTGTTCGGCTCCAAATGGCGTATATGAGCGCGAACGACAGTTCCGCATACCGTGCGGAAAGCCAATAGGCTCTGAACCGGCGGTGAGGAAATCCGGCGAGATCGATTTTCAGATCGTCGGCGACGACAAATAGAATCGGATCCTTGTTCGGAAGAGCCCTCGCCGCGCGGGCGTGAGATTCACCGGGCCGGCGCAGTGCTTTACCGTGTTAAAAGGGAATGAGGATCGATGAAGAAGGTGTTGATCGTAAAGAACGTGACTCGCGAAGGGCAGGGCCTTCTCGCGCGGGCGCTCGAAAAAAAGGGTTTTGCTTGGGATGAAACAGACCTTTCCGCTGGGGGGGTTTTTCCGGACCCCGGAGAATACGACGGAGTCGTTTTGCTCGGAGGCCCGGATAGCGCTAACGACGAAACGGCGAAGATGAAGTCGGAGCTTGAGGGCGTTGAAAGAGCGTTGTCTCTCGGTCGCCCATTCCTCGGGATTTGCCTCGGAATGCAGGTCCTTGTAAAAGTCACCGGCGGACGAGTTGTGAAAAGCAAGGTCAAGGAGATCGGGTTTCGCGGTCCGGACGGTTCGCCATTCAAGGTGGAACTTACGGAGGCGGGGAAAAGCGACGCGCTGTTCGCGGGGCTCGGCGACTCGTTCCGGGTTTTTCAGCTCCATGGTGAAACGGTGGAGTTAGGGGTTGGAATCGACCTGCTCGGGACGGGAGAATTCTGCCGGGTGCAGGCGTTGCGCGCCGGCGCGGCGGCCTATGGTTTGCAATGCCATTTCGAGATGACGCCGGAGATGTTCCGATCGTGGCTCGCCGAGGATGACGATTTGAAGACCGCGGACGCCGAAGCGCTGATAGCGGAATTCGAGTCGATCCGTTCCGAATACACCGGCGTGGGAATGAAGCTGATGGAAAATTTCCTCGGACTGATTTGAAAGGATCGCGGCCGCGCCCCCGGCGCGGCGACGAAATGAAAAAGAGCGAACGGGGAAAGACATGGGACGTGGTGATCGTCTCGCGGGATGTTTGGAGCGAGGTGAGGCGTCGCCGTCATTTTCTCGCCGAGGAATGGTCGAAAGAGAGGCGCGTGCTGTTCGTGGAGCCGCCGGTGTCGCTGCCGGGGTTGATCTCAGGCAGGCCGGACGCGCCGATGAGAGACGCGGAGACCATTTCATTCCGCCCCAAGCCGCCCCGCGCGGTGACACAGTCCATCCACGTTTTCACCCCCGTACGCCCGATCCCCGAATCCATTCCCGGGGGCCACGCGGTGTGCATGTCCCTGATGGCCGTGCAGGTCCGCGCCGCCATCCGCTCTCTCAGTTTAGGGAGCCCCGTTCTTTGGATAACGCCGGAGTACGGCGTGCACCTGCTTCACGGCGTTCCGCACATATTCGCGGTTTACGACGTCACCGACGATTGGACGACAGCTTCGATCCCAGACAAACAGCGCCGCCGCATCGAGGCGGACGATCGCCGGCTGCTCTCTCTCGCCGACATGGTTTTCACCGTCTCGCCCCGGCTGCACGAACAAAAATCGGCGCGCCGCCCGGACGCCGTGCTGATGCCCAACGGCGTGATCCCAGAGATGTACGATATACCGACTCCGCCTGAACCGCCGGAACTCAGCGGAGTCACGCGCCCGATCGCGGGTTATACCGGCACCCTGCATGAGGACCGCATAGACGTCGATCTCGTGCTCGAACTTTCGAGTCGCGCGAAGGACGGCCTTTCGTTCGTGTTCGTCGGCCCGAACCTGCTCGGGGAAAAAGCCGCCGCCGCGCTCGCTTCGAGACGCAACATCAGATTGATCTCAGCGCAGCCGTTTTTCCGGCTCCCGGATTTCGTCGCGCATTTCGACACCTGCATGATTCCGCATGTCCTGACGCCGTTCACTCACAGCCTCGATCCGATAAAAGCTTATGAATATCTTGCTTCGGGGAAGCCGATAGTTTCCACGCCGGTCGAGGGGATTCTCCCGCTTTCGGATCACGTCGATACGGCGGAAGGGGCGGAAGAGTTCATGGCGGCGATACTGCGCGCGATCGAAGGCCGCACTAAAACAAGCCCGGATGAGAGACGCGCCGTCGCAAGGGCCAATACGTGGAAAGACAGGGCGGCTAAAATAACGGAGATAATAGACTCCGCGATCGAACAGAGACGGATTTGAGAGATGCGCCCCAAGACTCCCTTGGGAATCTTTTTCACAACTCCTCGCTCGCAATTCCGGAAGGAAACCGGAATTGCTGTCTCATGATTTTAACCCCGAATCCGTCATTCGGCTTGAAAGGCGTTTTGTGCAGGGCCGGGACTCGGCCCGGTGGGTCTCCGCGCCCGGCCGCGCAAACCGCGCTGTAGCTCACGCCCCGCCGTCCCCCAAATGCCACCCCTGACATCGTGTCCCCTCTGGATTCCGGTTCTCAGACCGGAATGACGTACGCTAAGACGGAGAAGAGAAGCAGCATAGCCACTCCCCCGGGATGACGAAAAAAGAAGGGCTGGAATCCGTATTTTATCGAAAATGTGAGCAAGCAATGCCGCGCGGTTCGCGCGGCATTGCGAAAGTGAAAGTTTTGCGGGGGATTCTCAAGGGGGCGCTTTTTCAAAAGCGCCCCCTTGAGCCGCCGAAGGCGAATTTTCGTCATTCCGGGGTGTTCTGCTGTCTTGCAACAAAACCGAATGTGTGTTATAAACGGATAGGCCAATCCTATTAATATGAATATCGACCGGCGACAAACGCCGGCATTTTGAGGGAGTGGGAATTATGATGAACAAGATAGGACAGTTGAGTCAGGCGTGGGATATTCAGGTGCAGCAGATCTCGCAACAGTCCCAGCTTCGCCGGGCGGAGGACGTTCAAATGCAGAATCCGAACGTGCGCTCGCAGGACTCGAATCCCGTCCAGCCGAAAATCGAAGTGCCGAGTATCAGCATTACGACCTGAGTCTCTGTTTTCGTTCGTAATTGCTCGGCGGCCCCTGAAAAGTCTCAATCTTTTTTACATTTTAGTCTTGGATGCGGACATATATCCCGGTTTCGCCTATGACGCGCCGAATTCAAATGGCTGATTCGACTTGAAAAGCGTTTTGTGTGGAGCCGGGTCTCGGCCCGTAGAGAAACATTCTCCTCGGGAGAATTCGACATTGTACCACATCTCTTTTTACAGTTTCACCCCACATTTTTGAAAGATGTGGGTTAGAATATCGGAATGAAGAAGAAGGCTCCTCAGAATGAAAAAAGCGGAATCGGGATCGTTCGCGTACGCACGCCGGGCGGAGGATATCCGATATACGTAGGCGCGAGCGCGGCCGACGTTCTCCCGGGCGAGTTGAAGAGGATTTCGAAAGAGTGCAGGGTGCTGATCGTCACCGACCGGAATGTCGCGGTGCTGCACATTGAGCCGTTGCTCGACGCGGTCAGGCGTGCGGGGATGGATGCGGACGCGTTCATCATTCCGTCCGGAGAAAGGTTCAAAACGTTCGCGACGTGGAAGCGCATAATAGAGCGGCTGTCGGAAATGGACGACAAGCGGGACTTGGTGGTGTGCGCGCTCGGCGGCGGAGTGGTCGGGGATCTCGCCGGTTTCGCCGCGGCGAGCTACAGGCGAGGGATTTCCTACGTACAGATACCGACGACGCTGCTTGCCTGCGTGGATTCAAGCGTTGGGGGGAAGACGGGGTTCGACCTGCCGCGCGGAAAGAATCTCGTTGGGGCGTTTTATCAGCCGGAATGCGTGATAGCGGATCCGGCGCTTCTCACCACGCTTCCAATGCGCGAACTGCGCTGCGGAATGGCGGAAGTGATCAAATACGGATTTGTTATGGACGCGCCGTTCATCGGCCGGCTCGAAAAGAACATGGGCGGACTGCTCGATCTTGAACCGGCCGCGGTTTCGAGCGCTATAGAGAGATGCTGCCGTTTGAAGGCAAGAGTCGTCGCCCAAGATGAGCGGGATACGTCGGGCGTGCGGGCGATCCTGAATTTCGGCCACACTTTCGGTCACGCCATGGAGGCGGCTTGCGGGTACGGGAGATATAAACACGGCGAAGCGGTGGCCGTCGGCATGGTGCTCGCCGCCGAACTTTCGGTGAAACTCGGCATGATCTCTAAGCGGGACTCGGAGCGGCTCGAGCGGCTTGTCGAGACGGCCGGCCTGCCGACACGCATCCGGGGCGCCGAGCCGGAGGAATTGCTCCCCTTCATGAGGCGCGACAAAAAAACGCGCGCGGGAAAACTGCGTCTCGTTCTGCTCGAATCGGCCGGCAGGGCGGTCGTGGCGGACGCGCCGCCGGAAAAAACCATCTTGCAAATTATCAAAAACGGAATGGAATGACCACGCCCCCCATCCGTTTTAAAACACGTATTCCTCAAAATCAAACACGCATTCCGCAAATCCGGCTTCGGAGCTGACTTAAGACCGATGGTTTTCACACGGGCTTAAAATGCTTGAACGGTGCTTGAAAAGATGCCGTGTCGGCCGGCGCGTCGACGAACGCGCGGACGGCGGATTTCTCCTATGAAAACCGCTTGAAATGACGCTGTGAACAGAGGCCGGGAAAACAGATCGAATATGCATAAAAACCGTTCTCGTTGAAAAATCATATTCATAACGGTACAATTACAAGGTTATGCCTGAAAACGGTTCTGTTTATTTTAATATAGCAGTATTTGTAATAGCCGTCTGCGCGGTGTGCGTCACGGCCATATTGTATTGGGTCGCGCGCAACCTGATTTTGGGCTCGGGTTCGCTGAAAAAGCTCATCGAGACGGTGGATTACAACGTTCACACGATAGTTGACATGCTCCAGAAGTCCATCGACGACATAAACGGCATAACGCAGCGCGCCGGAGAGCAGATGGACAAAGTTTCGGAAATCATGGAAGACGCGCATCAGACGGCTGAGGACGCCCGGCAGGTGGCGGCGGACGCCAAGAGCACGATGCACATGATAGAAACGACCGTGGTGCCGACGCTCATCAGCGTGAAAAGCATTTCAGCGGGATTGAAGAAGGGGCTCGAAACGTGGCGGGAAAACGATCCCGGCGCGGCGCCTCGGGAAAACGAATAGATGAAAGAGAAACCTGAAAAAGGAAATGCCGGGAGAACGACCGCGGACTTCGTGCGCTCGTTTCTGCTTCCGTTCGCGGCCGGGATAGTCGCCGGCGCGGCCGCGGGCTTGCTATATGCGCCCGCGAAAGGGACGGATACGAGAAAAAAAGTCTCGGACGGCGCCGCGAACGTCGCGTTGCGAGTACGCAACGCCGCCGCTTCAGGAACAACCCTGTACGGCTCAGGCGCACTGAATGCGAAAAACCGGATAGAGCGGTTGTTCGAGGCTGTAACCGCCGGAGTCGAGGAAGCGAAAAGAGTTCGGGAAAAGCTTGAGGCCGAAAGACTGTGAGCCTCGCCCCGCGCGGGCTTTGATCAGATGGAAAAACAAGCGGTACAAAAAGTTGTTGACAGGCTGAAAGACTTGCCGACCCTGCCGTCCGTCGTTCAGCAGATCATCCAAATCGTGGACAGCCCGCACACTTCCGCTTCCGACCTGAACCGGGCGATATCGCTCGATCAGGCGCTTTCGGCGAAGGTTTTGAAACTCGTTAATTCAGCCTTTTACGGATTCCCCAAAAGGATCGAAACACTCACGCAGGCGATCATCATACTCGGCTTCAACACGGTCAGGAGCCTCGCTCTCAGCATATCGATGCTGGACTTCCTTTCCGCGGGCGGCTCGGATCACCGCTTGAACCACGTGGAATTCTGGCGGCACTCGATCGCAACCTCGATCATGGCGCGCGCCATAGCTAAAAAGAACTTCCCGCAGATGGCCGAAGAAGTATTCGTCTCCGGACTTCTGCACGACATCGGAATCCTGATTCTCGACCAGTTCCTGCCCGGAGAATTCAAAAAGGCGTACGTACGGATCGGCAGGGACAAAATGACTCTCTATCAAGCCGAGAAAGAAGAACTCGGCATCACGCACTGCGAAGTCGGCAGGATGCTCGCCATGAAGTGGAACCTTCCGGACCCGCTGCTCTATTCGATATCATACCACCACACGCCCCTCGCGTCGCACGACTTCTTTCCGACCATCGCCGCGGTGCACGCCGCCAACATCGGGGTGAAAATCCTCGGAATTGGAAGAGTCGGCGACGAGGAGTACTATCGCTCGTTCCACATAAATCAGGAAGCCCGCAATCTCCTACGCCTCGAAACCGATTTTCCTCTCACTCACGCCGAATTGATGGAAGCGGGAATGAAGGAGGGCGAGGAGTTCCTCAAGGCAATAACCACCTGACACGTATTTTCCCGTTCTGAAAATTCATGAACACCGAAAACGGCTACGCCGGGGTCTTCGGCGATTCCGCGGTCTCTTCCCGAAAGACAAGCAGTAAAAAGCGATTTGAATATTTCACCTCGGCGGGGTTGACATATTCCGTTTATTGATGGATATTTGGTAGCATGTTATTAAAAATAATAACACGCTTTTAAGTCGCGCTGTAGTAGTGCTGTGCGGGATGAATGAAAAACATAACGTTTATTTAAATAACACGATATCAAAACTCGTAATATTGCCGGAGGCGATTAATATAAAGGATTTATTGATATCCGAGGAAAGGAAAAGAGACATGAAGAAGATCATGGTGTTGCTGGGATTAGCTGTTGCGGCGTTATTTCCGGCGTGCCCGCCCGCGGCGGCGGCCGGGAGCGGGCAGGCGCTGGACCTCGGCGAGATCGTCGTGACCGGCGAGAGAGCGCCGGAGACCGCGACGTTTTTTCCGGGTCAGGTGGAAGTAATCACGAAGGAGCAGATAAAGCAGTCCGGCGCTCGGAACGTGCTCGATTTGCTGAACGCGCTTCCGGGCGTTTACGGAGTGCGCGACACCGCCCTGTACGGGCAGCCGATGGACGGGATAAACATCAGGGGGCAGGAGTCCTTCGATAAAGTGGCGATCATAGTCAACGGCAGGCAAGACAACCTGATGAACATCATGGGGCACGCGCTGCTCGACCCGTTGTCCACGGACGACATCGAGCGGATCGAAGTGTACAAGGGGCCGGCGTCCGTGTTGTTCGGGAGCAACGCGCGCGGCGGCGTCATAAACATAATCACGAAGAAGGGCGCGGCGGGAACTGAAGCGACGTTCAGGCAGTCGGCCGGAAGCGACGATTCCTATGAAACGCTTTTCTCGTTCGGAGACAGCGAGGGCGGGGTGGACGTGAACTTTTCCCTCGGATTCAGGGGCACAGGCGGCTATCTGGCGGACGATCCGGCGCTGGCCGGGGACGACAACGGCGCGTACCGCGGAGTGAACAACACGGCTCACATCGGATACGCTTTGAATCCTTATAGAACCATCTCGGCGGACTGGCGCTGGAATCAGTTCACCGGGAATATGCCGAACAGCGGGACCAATCCGCTGAAAAGGAACCGTTGGGGCTTCGACATGATGTACGAAGTGAACCACGAAAAGTTCAAAAATAACCTGCACCTTTTCCACGGGCAGGGCAAGCACTTAAGTTTCGGAACGGACGGTTTCGACTCGACGGACACGGACGACGGCCTGCGATGGACGCACCAGATGCGGCTCGGAGACAAAGACCTCCTTCTTCTCGGCGCGGAGTATGAAAGATACGGCGGCCGCGCGGGGAATTACGCGAAATTCTTCTCGAACAAAGTCGCCGGTGAAGGCGTTTGGAACTTCGAGAACAGATACAGCCTGTTCTTCTCGGACACATATCGGTTCACGCCGGCGTGGTCGTTGAACCTCGGCTATCGCGAGGTCCACGACTTCATTTCGGGCTGGAACGGAGTGCCGCAGACGGGGCTGAAATACAAGCCGACTCGCAACAGCGAAATAGGGGTGTCTTACGCCAAGGCGTATTACACGCCGAGCCTTCGCGAGACGATTTTCTTCGTTCCGGCGGCGACCTACAACCCGGACATCGATCCGGAGTACACCGAGACGTACTCGCTGGACTACACGCTCTACAAATCCGAGAGATTCCAGTTCCAGACCTCTCTGTTCCGGACGAAAGACATGGATAAAATACCGAGTCCCGGAACATCGAACGCCGTCTCAGGAGACGAAGTGACGAAAGGCGTTGAAACATCCTTCACCCGGTATTTCGGAAAGAACACGACGGTGAATTTGAGCTACACGCATCTCGACCTTGAAGACACGTACGGAACGACGGTCGCGGAGCACAAGCAGTACACGCCTGAGAATCAAGTCGATCTCAATTTCTCGCACAACTTCGGAAGGTTGGCCTTCTCCATGAAT
>JAKLIR010000007.1 GCA_022709505.1 bacterium
ACAGCATGGTTCCCCTGAAGACGAAACTGAAAAGCGGCGATATCGTCGAGGTGCTCACCAGCGCCAAGGGGCATCCCTCGGAGTCGTGGCTGAAGTTCGTCAGGTCGTCCAATGCGCGCTACAAGATCAAAAGCTACCTGCGCCGGGTCCTGGAAACGGACCACCCGCGCCCCTCGAAGGAGGACGCGCCGAAAGCCGAGAAACCGGACAAGGCCGTCGAGGTCACGATACCGGAAAAAGAGCTTATCCGAATAAAAAAAGTCACCCAGAAGAACAACCTGGGACTGACCATCGACGGGACGTCGAACGTGCTGATACGATTGTCCCAGTGCTGCCAGCCGATTCCCGGCGACGACGTGGTGGGTTTCATCACCCGCGGCAGGGGCATCACCATCCACAAGCGGAACTGCCCTTCCCTGAAACGCATGCGCGTTGAGAAGGAGCGCTTCATCAGTATACGGTGGGAGGACGAGTATGATAAGAACACCTACCCGGTCAAGCTCCTGGTATACGGCATCGACAGGCCCAATCTCCTGAAAGACATCGCAGAAGAGATTTCCACATGCAAATCGAACATCCTGAAAGTGGAAGCGAAGGTGACCGACTCCACCAGCGCCGAATTCAGGCTCATACTCGAAGTGAGGAACCTTGACCACCTCAACGACATCATGAAACACCTGAAGGGGATAAAGAACATCACCGAGGTCTACAAGCTGAACGAGAAGGTGGTGCTCAAGTGAGGGTGATACTCGCGTCCTCTTCGCCGAGACGGCGGGAACTCCTGCGGGGCCTTATCGGCGAATTCGACATCATCCCTCCGGACGTCGACGAGTCTTCCCTTCCCGGCGAGAATCCCAGGGCGCATGCCGAACGGATTTCCGGGCTCAAGGCAGCTGCGACACTTGCGAAGGCTCCTCCCGACGCCGGCGGGCTCCTCATCATTGCATCGGACACAATCGTAACGATAGACGGAAACATCATCGGCAAGCCGGCGGACCATGCCGACGCGGTGCGGACGCTCGCGTTATTGAGTGGCAGGACCCACTCGGTCATCACCGCGGTGACGCTGGTGCTTCGCGACGGGCTTGTGCGCACCCTCACGTCCTCAGAGGAAACCGGGGTGACGTTCCTGCCCATGGGAGAGGACGACATCCGCGGCTACCTGGAGCTGGTGCATTACATGGACAAGGCGGGATCGTACGCGGCGCAGGAACATGGCGACAGGATCATCGAGAGGATCGACGGTTCCGTGACGAACGTGATAGGTTTTCCGCTGCGGCGTTTTTTTCTCATGCTCACCTCTCTCGGTATCATCAACCGCCTGCCCCTCCCTTTCTGATTCGGGGATGACTCCAATGTTCCGATTTATCATTCCCGGTCGTAAAGGGCTTGACACTCCCGGCAGCCTGTGTTTGTGTCGATATGCTTTGCTTTCACGCTTTTTTATAGATTAAAATCCCTGATTGAGGTTGTTATGATACCGTACCGCACCGGCGGCACGCCCGCATTCCGTTCAAGGACGGTCGCGTGCCTCGTCACTTCACTTGCGCTCTACACCTGCTTTTGCGGCAGCGCTTCAACGCGAGATACCGCCCTGGCACAGACCGCAGATTCCTCGCTTGTCCAGGTTTTCAGGGAAACTCCCGAGGAAGAAGTAGCCATCACGCGCTGGGAGATAGGCAACACCATCATCTCCAACGAGGACCGACTGGAGCTGTTCAAGAAGCATGTCGAAGACATCGGCGGCGGGTATGTCGGACTGGGCGGCACCCAGAACTTCCTGCTGGCATCCTGGGCAAACTCGGAATGGGTGTGGCTTTTCGACTTCACCAAGCGGGTCGTCACCGCGAACAGGATACACATCGCCTTTTTGAAAAACACTGAGAACCCGGCGGACTTCCGTTCCCTGTGGACGAAGAAATCGAAATCCAGGGCGATGGAAATCATAGACACTGAATTCGCGAAAGATCCGGATCTGGCCTATGTGAAGAAGACATGGAATATCGGCCTCGGTTTCATCCCCTGGCGGTTCAGAAACCTGGACCGGGAATCGAAGAAGTACAAATACAGCACGTGGCTCAACGACCAGAAATATTTCGACAGGATAAAGTTCCTGGCTAAAAACGACAGGATCATTGCCAGGAAGGGGAACCTGAACGGAACGGTGACTCTTGCAGGGATAGCCGGCGCGGCGAAGAAAATGCGCGTTCCCGTGAGGATAGTGTACCTCTCGAACGCAGAAGAGTATATTCACAATTATTCAATCGAGTTCAGGTCGAATTTTATATCCTTGCCGGCGGACGAAAAATCGGTTCTGCTCCGGACTACCTCGGTCATGCGCAAAATCTTCCCCTGGGCGCCGGACTCCGAGATTTCAACGGACAAGGGATTCCACTACAACGTGATGCCGCTTGCCGTCTTCCAGAAATGGCTGGATGCTCCCGGCAAAAAACTCTACGTCATCGACATGATGAGGAGCGGCGACGTTAACATGAAAGATGGATTCAGCTTCGCATCGAAACCGCCGAAAACCGAGATAAAGCAGAAAAAAGATGCAAAGTGAGCGAGTTATCATGCGTGATTCAATATGCATATTTTTCGCGTGCCTGATAAGCGTTTCCTTCTGTTACTGCGGCACCTCGAACGGAACCGCAAATGAAGATTATGCGGATTGCGGGAAACTGTCGGTCCCCGCTGACATGAAATGTATCCCGGGCGGCAGGTTCATCCGCGGCAGCAACCGTACCACCGTCGATGAGGACAGCGGCCGCAAGGTAAAAGACGAGTCTCCGGAGGAAACCGTCGAACTGAGCACGTTTTTCATGGATACCAACGAGGTGACCTTCTCCCAGTACCAGGAATGCGTGAAGGCGAATGGGTGCGGCCCGGCCAAACCGAATTACCGGCACTACGATCGCCCCAACCAGCCGATGCTCGGCGTGAACTGGTACCACGCGCGCGATTACTGCCGCTGGAAAGGAAGGCGCCTGCCGACAGAGGCCGAATGGGAAAAAGCAGCGCGCGGCGACAATGGCGAGCTCTACCCCTGGGGCAACGCGGCGCCGGATTGCACAAAGGCCATCATACAGATAAAAGGCAAGAAGGGGTGCGGCACGGGGCTTACCTGGGATGTCGGTTCAAGGCCTGCGTACCGGTACGGCCTCAACGACATGGCGGGCAATTCATGGGAATGGGTGAACGACTGGTACAGCCCCAGTTACACCGCATGCGGCACGGATTGTTCCGGGAAAGACCCCAAGGGTCCATGCAAGGGCAATGAGAAATGTCCCAGGCATACTGAAAAGGTCGTGCGGGGCGGTTCCTGGTGGTGGGATGGCGTGTACGCGCTGGGACACAACAGAAGGCCGCACTACCCTTCCAACAAGCCGTATCACCATTTCGGCTTCAGGTGCGCCAAAACTCCGTAATACAACAGGTGCACGGTAAATTTTATTGACTTATTCCGCGCGGAGTACTATACTTATCATCGCACGCGGACGATTAACGCGCTGGAGAGGAAGCCTTGGTTTAACGAGAGGGCGGATCACGGATTTCCTGATGGTCGATAAAGTGAAAAAAGAGATTAACTTCCTCGACAGTTATTCAGCCGACACCTCCATAGTCCCCACGGTTATCAATTCGCTCATGAAGAACCTGGAAAATATGGAGTACCCACGGGAGGAAATAGACGAGATAGTCCTTTCCATGGATGAGGCCATAACCAACGCCGTTCAGGAAACCATTCGGAAAAAGGATAATGACAGCGCCTTGGCGGGCCATGGAGAGAGGCGCGAGATAACCATCCGGTACAATATTACCGACAGTAATTTCGACGCGACGATCATCGACCACGGCCGTGGCCTGGATATAGATTCTCTGGTGGGAATAATCCCCGACAGCAATTCCCGCGACTATCACAACCAGATAATACATTACGCCACCGAGTCGGAAAAGAAAAAGCTCACCGTCCGGGTGAATGGAAAGGAAATCGCGCTCAAGGGCATCGGTGCCGGGTTGAAAATCATTCTCGCCTTTATGGATAACATCACCATCGACCTCATAGACAAGAAAAAAATCATATCCGACAGCGTATCCGAATTTACAGACGGAACAATACTGAATCTAAAACGCAGGCGACGGTATTCTCAATGATCAGCAAGGCCCCGAAGGCGTACAACAACCGGGAGTTCCTTAATTCCCGCGATGCGAGAACGGTGCGCATACTCTGCGAATATCTGGAACCGGAAAAGCGGCTCCAGGACCACGAGGTTACCAACACCGTCGTTTTTTTCGGTTCCGCGAGGACTGAACCTGCATCACACGACAGGCACAATACAGGAAGATATTACCTCGCGGCCGAGGAACTGGCATTCAGGCTCGCGGAATGGTCCAACGGGATCAGTCAGAAAGACCACAGGTTCCACATCTGCACCGGGGGCGGACCGGGGATCATGGAGGCGGCGAACCGCGGGGCCAACAGGGCCGGCGCCCAGACGATCGGCTACAATATATCGCTTCCCTTCGAGCAGTTCCCGAACAACTACATCACCCCCGCGCTCAACTTCGAGTTCCATTACTTCTTCATGAGGAAGCTCTGGTTCCTCTACCACGCGAAGGCGCTCATCGTGTTTCCCGGGGGTATGGGGACCATGGACGAACTGTTCGAGGTCCTCACGCTGAAACAGACGAAAAAACTCGAGAAATCTAACATCCCCATACTGCTGTACGACAGGGAGTTCTGGGAAAAATTCATCAATTTCGACATGCTTGTCGATTACGGGTTTATTTCGCCGGAAGACCTGAAACTTTTCCGGTATTTCTCCACACCCGAAGAGGGATTTACCTATTTGAAAAAAAGACTTGAAAAGCTGATCGATGATATCAACGATATGATCGATGATGATTAATAATCCCGGGGCACGCCATGCAATTGAACATCAACGTGATTCGGTCTCTGATCTGCTCCTCACTGCTCCTGCTTCCAGTCGCATCTTCGCACTACGGTATCGCCGATCCCCACTATGCAAGATACTCCAACAAGACCTATAATTACGAGATAACCGTCCCCTCGCGATGGAAGACCGACGAGGTTACGCTCGAAAAAAGGCATATCTTCATCTCTTTTTCCGGCCACAATGAAATCAAGGTGAGGGCCTTCGTTTCGGAAGAGCCCGACATCGACAAGACGATCAGAAAGAGGAAATGGAACCTCCGCGCCATAGACCCCAACCTCAACAGGATTCTGGAAACTGAAAAAATAACGGTTCGAAAGAACATTACCGGCAAGCTCCTCGTGTTCGAATACCGCTCACGAAACAGGAAGCTGCTGCAGCGTACTATGATAACCCGGAACGGCGATACGGTATACATCGTTGACTGCAAGGCCCCGGTGAGAACGTTTTACCGCAACGAGGAGGCATTCAATATCGCGCATTCCAGTTTCAGGTTGTTACACGGTGCCGCGAAGGATGAGATTTCAGACGCGGAAAGCAAGGATGGCGGCGACGAGGAAGGCGCGGTTGACTTTGACGATATAACCGATAAGTCCGGAGAAACAAAAAAAGAACATGTAAAGAAAGACGGAAACGGCGACGCGACGTTTGATGCGCTTGAATAGCAACCCGCCGGAAATGGATTTCCCGCTCCCATCTGCCCAAGGCCGGACTTGAACCGGCACGGACCTTAAGCCCAAGGGATTTTAAGTCCCTTGTGTCTACCAATTCCACCACTTGGGCGAGAAAGCCAAAAGTCGAAAATTAAAAGATAAAAGGGAACGGCAAGCACATGCCCACGATACCCGGACGTTCCAGTATTGAAAATCCGTTCGGGACTGCTCGCTTTCGACTTGTAACTTTTAACTTTCGACTTTAATAGGCGCCGAGCGGATTCGAACCGCTGCATAAAGGTTTTGCAGACCTCTCCCTTAGCCACTTGGGTACGGCGCCGAATGTGCAGTCCAACCATGTAAGCTCCTTATCATAGAAATATGTCTTCGTTTCATGTCAACAAAATTTTACCATGATGATTTATTGTGACATAATATCAACCGGACAACATCATATCCGGGATTTGTCACTACAAATTTAGACGTATGGCTAGATTCAATTTGCCTGTGCATTTTTTAATTTTTTTATCAATCACGGCCGTTTTATGCGGTTATAAATATTGACAATTGGTATTCCTTCTTCAAGATTGGTCCGTTATGGGTCTTATATGAAAGGATGCATAGCGATGGGCGATATCTATCACACTATCTCAGGAGGTATTTATGGTTAGACGGATCGAAAAAGCAGCTGTAATCGGTTCCGGTATAATGGGTGGAGGGATCGCTGCTCTTTGTGCCAGTGCCGGCATTCCCACACTGCTGCTGGACATCGTACCCTTCGACTTGAAACCGGAAGAAAAATCCAATCCGGACGCTCGGAACAGGATCGTCAAGGCCGGTCTCGAAGGCGCGAAAAAAGCGAAACCCGGTCTTTTCATGGACAAGAAAGTTGACCCGGACATGATCACGATCGGAAACCTCGAAGACGATATTAACAAACTGAAAGATGTTGACATCATTTTCGAAGTAGTAGTCGAGAACCTCAAGATCAAACAGGACCTTTTCGCTAAACTTGAGAAGGTCATGAAGCCGACCTGTATCGTTGCCTCCAACACCTCCGGTCTGCCCCTGGCGAAGATGGCTGAAGGCAGAGGAAAGGCCTTCAAGGAACACTTCCTTATCATGCACTTCTTCAATCCCGTCCGCTACATGAAGCTCCTTGAGCTCGTGTCCGGACCCGATACAAGCAAAGAAGTATGTGAGTTTGCTGAAAAGTGGGGAGAAAAAGTTCTTGGTAAAGGGATGGTTTGGGCAAAGGATACTCCAAACTTCATTGGAAACCGCATCGGTGTTTATTTTATCGCAGAGGCTTTCCAGCTTCTCGGTAAAATGGATGTCACCATTCCCGAAGTCGACGCCATGTTCGGTCCCACCTTCGGTCTTCCCAAGACCGCGGTGTTCGCACTGGCCGACCTCGTGGGTCTTGATACCATCGGTCACCTTTCGGAAAACTCATACGAACTGCTCGCCAACGACGAAGCGCGCGAAGTCTATAAGATTCCCCAGTTCGTCAAGGACATGATCGCCAAGAAGCAGTTCGGCAACAAGACAAAGGACCAGGGCGGTTTCTACAAGTCGGAAGTCGACATGGCCACCTGGAAGAAGATCAAGAAGGTCATCAACATCAAGACCGGCGAGCACGAAGTGTTCGACAAGAAGGCAGTCGTTCCCGAGTGCGCCAAGAAGGCGAAGGAAGCGAAGACCCTTGCCGACAAGCAGAAGGCGATCCTTTATGGAAGCGACAAAGGCTCCAAGTTTGCATGGAACCTCATCGCCAAGGCGGCTATTTACACTGCCAACAGGGTTCCCGAAATATCCGACACGATCGTGGGCATCGACAACGCCATGAGGTGGGGATACGCGTGGGAAGCCGGCCCCTTCGAAATGTGGGACAACATCGGTCTCGAGGAGTCCGTCAAGAAGATGGAAGCCGACGGCATGAAAGTTCCCGCCAGCATCAAGACGATGCTTTCCAAGGGCAACAAGACTTTCTACAAGATCGAAAAGGGCAAGAAGTACTTCTATGACCTGGTGAAGCAGGAGTACAAGCCGGTCATATTCAGCGAAAACTGCCTCTTCCTGGACGTCTTCAAGGCTGACAAGAAGAACGTCGTGAAAGAGAATGCTTCCTGCTCCCTGATCGACATCGGCGATGGTATTTTCAACCTCGAGTTCCACTCGAAGATGAATGCCGTGAACAAGGACATGGTCGATTTCATGTCGATAGCCGGTGAGTACGTAAAAGACAACGGCCTGGGAATGGTCATTGGCAACCAGGCTCCCGGCATCCCCGGCGCCTTCTCGGCCGGCGGAGACCTGAATTTCATGCTTGGTCTTGCCAAGGCCGGTAAGTTCAACGAGATCGACAGCTTCATCAAGACCGTGCACGCTGGCATCATGGGAACGCGGTACTCCCCCTTCCCTGTCGTCGCTGCCCCCTTCGGCATGACGCTGGGCGGTGGATGCGAAGTCTGCCTCGCGGCTGACAGGATCGTCGCCCACTGCGAACTCTACATGGGTCTCGTTGAAATAGGCGCCGGTCTCGTTCCCGGCGGCTGCGGTATGATCAACCTCTGGAGAAAGTTCATGGATTCAATACCCGGGCCCGCGAAGGTCACTGACCTCGGCGGATACTTCGTACCGGCTTTCATGAACGTCGCCCAGGCGAAGGTCTCCATGTCGGCTGCGGAAGCCCGCGCCAACGGCTTCCTCGGTCCCAAGGACAGGATCGTCTACAACAAGGACTACATCATCGGCGAGGCGAAGAAGGAAGTTCTCCGCATGCTCGACGAAGGGTATGTTCCCCCGAGAAAGAAGAAGATCCCCGTCATGGGCCGCGAAGCTCTCGGTATGATCTACGCCGAAATGCTGAACATGAAGAACGGCGGCTACATCACCCCGCACATGGAAACGATCGCGAAGAAGATCGCCTTCTGCATGTCGGGCGGACTGGTGCAGGGCGGCACGCTGGTTGACGAAGAATACCTGATGACCCTTGAAAGGGAAGCCTTCGTCGATCTGTGGAAGACCGAGAACACCCAGAAGATGGCCGAGCACATTCTCAACACCGGCAAGCCGCTCATGATTTAACGTGACCGGTTAATTTATACTTGGAGGAAAATATGAGAGAAGCGTATATAGTGAGCGCAGCAAGAACTCCCGGTTGCAGAAGAAACAAGGGCGCCCTCGCGAACACCAGGCCCGAGGATCTTATTGTAACGGTTCTTAATGCGGTTATCGAAAGGGCGAAAGTTGAAAAGGGAATCGTCGAGGACGTCATGGTGGGTTGCGCGTTCCCCGAGGCTGAACAGGGCCTCAACATCGGGCGCATTGCTCCCCAGATAGCCAAGTTTCCCGACAGCGTCTGCGGCGCCACCGTCAACAGGTTCTGCGCCTCTGGTCTCGAAGCGATCGCGCTCCAGGCCATGAGGATCATGGCAGGCTGGTGCGATGTCGCAATCGGAGCGGGTCTCGAGTCGATGTCGATCGTCCCCATGGGCGGCAACATGCCGAGGCCCCATCCCGAGTGGGCGATGGAAAACCCGGATGTCTACATGTCGATGGGTGTCACGGCCGAGAACGTGGCCAAGAGGTACAACATAACCCGCGAAATGCAGGACGAGTTTGCCTATCATTCAAACATGAAGGCGGCCAACGCGCAGGACAAGAAGCTCTTCGAAGAGATCGTTCCCACTCCTGCCGTCTCCTACAAGATGAAGGATGGCAAGTACGAGAAGGTCATCAAGATGCAGGATTTCGATGACGGCGTCCGCAAGGAGACCACCATCGATGGACTCAAGAAGCTGAAGCCGGCTTTCTCGTCAACCGGTTCCGTGACCGCGGGTAACTCCTCGCAGACCACGGACGGTTCCGCCGCAGTGCTCATAATGAGCGACGAAGCGGTGAAGAAGTACGGCGTGAAGCCGATTGCCAAGGTTAAGGCTTACACGGTTGCCGGATGCCGCGCCGACGAGATGGGCGTGGGCCCCGCGTACGCGGTTCCCAAGCTCCTGAAGATGGTCGGCCTCAAGGCCACCGATATCGGGCTGTACGAGCTGAATGAGGCCTTCGCCTCGCAGGCAATCTACAGCGCGCAGCAGATCGGTATCGCGGACAAGAAGTACTGGGCATCCGACAGCGATTCGAGGATCATCAACGTAAACGGCGGCGCCATAGCCCTGGGACATCCCCTTGGATGCACCGGCGCGAAGCTGGCTTCGCAGCTTATGACGATGATGAGGAAGAAGGGAGCGAAGTACGGTGTCGAGTCGATGTGCATCGGCGGCGGCATGGGTGCTGCGTGTCTCTTCGAGCTTTGCGAATAATATTGCTGACGATATACATGAAAAAAGCCGCCTCCGGGCGGCTTTTTTCTTTTAGTAACGATTTTGCGTTGAATTATTTTCTGTGGTTCTTATCATCTATTCCATGAGAATCATTTTATTATTCATGTCTGCCTTTATTACGCTGGTAGTGTCAAGTAATGCGGAAAGCAGCGACAAGTTGATTGACGCACTACTTGATGAACAGGATAAAATAAGGTCCATTGATTGCTCGCTGACTCAACTCATCTTCGAGGAAGGTTCTTCCACCCGCTACGAAGGAAGATTCAGGGCTTTATACGGGGGACGTTTTCGCATTGATTATTATAAACCATCGATCCAGACGGTTCTCAACACGGAAAGCGGTCTTTTCTGGCATATCCCGGAATACAACACTCTGTATATTATTCCCTCCGCCAATCCCTCGACCGGCAGGGACGGGATGGCCGGCGCGGGAAACGTATTGAAAAAGATTCACCGGGATATGGAACTGAAATACCTGGGGATTCACTTCCGAGGTTTTTTTTCACCGGTACACGAATTCATCATCCTGGATAAAAAAAACGGCATGAAGATCGAAATCTTCGCCGGAGCGCGCGACAATATCATACTGGAAAAAAAAATTATAGACCGAGACGGAAACGAGGTGATGCATGAAGTGTATGGCAACTATGCACGCGTGCATGGCGTTTTATTTCCGCACCGCGTCGATGTGTTCGCAAAGACAAAAAATGGCGTTACCAGGAGCATATCCGAATACGAGGGTATCATACTCAATGGGAAGATCCATGAGAGCGTGTTCAGGTTGAAGGTGCCGAAAAACATACGGAAAGTTTCGTATGCTGAAAGGTGATCCCCGATGAGATGGGCTATTGCGCCGCTGTGCGCCCTGATTCTCGCGGGGTATCTCGAACCGTTACAAGCCGTAGAACCGCGGCGAATCGTTTTCACGGGCAACACTGTTGATGTCGGGCTTCACGAGCTTGCCGGGAAAAAAAATATTTCGACAACGGAAACCGACCTGGAAGCACTTTCCGTGGAGGTTACAAACAGGTACCACGGCATGGGATATACCACCACGCATGTTGAAACGGTTCTCGTGCAACGGGATGGTACTATCGAGGTGAGGATACGGGAATCGAAAATCGCTGGCATCGGTGTTGACGGGATATCGGGCGCATCTGCCAGTCGGCTTAAGGAAATTCTGGTACCGTCACCGGGTGAAGTATACAACAGGAACACGATGCACGAAAGAAGTCTTTCGGCGCGTCGGGCTCTGGGGCTTGGCAGACTAGACATCTCCGTAATTAATTTTAATGGCGGTTCAGATGTATATCTCAATGTAAGCACGGCGAAATCGAATATGGGACGGTTTAGCGGAGGGGTCTGGTATGAGCCGATTTACGGTATATCCCCTGCCCTCTCCTACACGCGTGGTACCGATGAAGCGATCGTTCTTTTGCATGGAAATGCTGGATATCGTGACGGTGAATTTAAAAAAATCACTGGATCGGCGTGCGTTTATGCACTGCTCACGGAAAAATTTTCACTTTTCGCGCAGTATCAACTGTCAAGGAAGGTTGAAATCTGGGAATCCGCCGCATTGGCGTACATTGACATTTCGCACACACCCGGCGCAGGCGTACGCTATTCTCATAAAGAACTGCTCGCGACACTATCAGCGAACAGGTGTTTCATATCCCTGGAGGGCTACAGCGGACTTTCATCACAACAGTCGGACATATATGCCGAATTCACGGCAAGTTATACAAACAGGCACCGCCTCATCACTGAAAGCGATGCTACCGGGATCGAGATGGCTATCAGGGGCGGACATGGTTCGATAATGGACACGCATTATCTCCGGATAGACATGTCGGCATACACCGTATGGTCGCCTTTCGTCTGGATGAAACTTCGTTCGCGCACGGCCGCTGAACATGTAACGTCGGACGAAAGGTATTACTGGAACTACATGTTTGATAAGAATTTTTCAGGATTCCCCGGCGACTACACGGCGACAAAGACCCGTTTTGTCGCAGGCTTCGATCTGGAATTCGAGACCTTTCCGGAAACACTGTACGCGGGGCCCGTATTGAATGCAGGGCGTTATGTCGATGAATCGGATGCCTGGGACACGAAGATGGGGGGCGGCGGTAAACTTCTGGTACGACTGGGGACATTTTACTGCATGTTGGGTTATGCATGGGATCTTTCCGGAAGTGCAGCTGACGGTGGGCTTGTATTCTCGGTGGAGGGGACATTTTAACCAGATGGAAAAAGCCCGGGTGCTGGAGATACATGGCAATAAGGCTGTCATTGAAGCTGATGGAGGTGGAGACTGTTCCGTCTGTTCCGCGAGGCATGTCTGCCTGAGCCTGGGAGGTACCTCCAGGCGGATAACGGTTGAAAACAGCCTCGGAGTAAAACCGGGTGATATGGTCGAATTCGTCATTGCTGAAAAGGGTATAGTCCTCTCATCCCTGATCGTGTATGGAATCCCGATTATTGGCATGATGGCAGGTGTCATTGCCGGCTCTGTCGTGCTCACACCTCTCGGCCTGGACAGTGATGCGTCGGGTGCCTTGGGCGGGCTGGCCGGAATAACGCTTTCACTGCTTATAATCAAATTAATCAGCGTTTTCATCGGGAGGAAAACGGTTTTTACTCCACGGTTGACCGGTGTGACACGTTCTGGTATTTCACAGAAAAGTCTAAAAATTGATGCCGATTCAACCGAAAATCAAAGGGTGGACCGTAAAAAATATTAATATCCTCCCGGAACTATGAGATGGAAAAGAAAGTGATTGATTTGTGTGCTTACAAGATAGAGAAGACCCTGAAGGAAGAAGGATATACGATAAAAATAGATAAAAAAAAGAAAATAAAAGTGTTACTTAAAATCACCCGTTAACCGCCATTTTTTTACCGATTTCCACAAATCCTGCTTGCTTTTACGATTATCGCACTGTAATAATAACATATTAGCCCATTGCATCAGCGTTGGGCACTACCCGGGGTGTTGCCGCCCTGCTGAATTTTACATAACGGAACCGTCCATGAGCAATGGTATTGAAGACCAGCGTGAACAATTGAGAAAAGAGCTGGATAAACTCAAATACGAGTTCAAGATCGAGCTTCCAAAGAAAATAGCCGAGGCGCGTGCCTACGGGGATCTTCGTGAAAACGCAGAGTACCATGCCGCAAGGGAGCGCCAGTCCTTCGTGAAGGCGCGCATTGGCCAGCTCTCCGAACAGATGATCAAGCTCAGCAATATAGATTTAAGCAAGATACGCACGGATTGCGTCGGATTCGGCTCGACCCTGGTGGTGCTGGACCGTGACTCGGGAAAAGAGATGGAGTTTTCCTTTGTATCGCCCAATGAAATTAATCCTTCGGAAGGGAAAATTTCGCTATCATCGCCCATCGGGCAGGCTCTGAACAACAGGACCGCGGGCGAGGAGGTTGAGGTTAACATACCCGCCGGGAAAAGAAAGTTTCTCATACAGAAGATCATTACCATCCACGGAAACATTTTCGAAAATACGGATCGAGAATAGAAATTTCGGAGACAGGGGATTTATCAATGGCGATCATCAGGGAGTTTAAGGGGCTCAGGCCCCGGAAGGATATAGTAGACCGGGTGGCGGAACTGCCCTACGACGTGATAAGTTCCGATGATGCGCGGAAAGTGGCGCATAAGAAATCCACGAGTTTCTTCCACGTTACGAAACCCGAGGTTGATCTCCCCACGAGCGTCGACCCTTACGACGATCGGGTATATGCTATGGGAAAGGAAAACCTCCAGCGTTTTATCCAGGAGGGAATCCTCTGTCGTGATTCCAGTGCAAATCTCTACCTGTACACGCTGGTAATGAATGGGCGATACCAGACCGGCCTCGTAGCATGCGTGAGCATAGACGATTACCTTCAAAACAACGTGAAAAAACATGAGCTCACCAGGAAAGACAAGGAGCTCGACAGGATGAACCATATCGATCGCCTGAACGCCCAGACAGGTCTTGTTTTCCTGCTGTATCGAGAAGACGGATCGAAAAGAAATTATTTCAAAAAGGCGACTGAAATCACTCCGGCATATGATTTTACCACGGATGACGGGATTCGCCATATCTTTCGCGTAATTGACGAACGAAATCTGATTTCTGCAATAAAGGAATCATTTAAAAACACGGAGCTCTACATCGCGGACGGGCACCATCGCGCAGCATCATCGGTCAGCGTCGGCCTCAAGCGACGTGAGTCCGGAGAAAAAGCCCCGGAATCCGAATCAGGGTATTTCATGGCTACGATCTTTCCACATGACGAACTCAGGATTCTTGCATACAATCGCGTTGTGAAGGACCTCAACGGAAAAGGCGTACAGGAATTTCTCAAGGTTGTTGGAGAGAAGTTTTCAGTGGAGAAAAGCCGGGAAGACGTGCCCAAATCGAAACATTCCGTGTGCATGTACTTGGATGGCGAGTGGTATGTTATAAAACCGAAGTTCGCCATTCCATCTGGACCAATTGAGTCGCTGGATGTAAAACTGCTGCAGGACACTATTCTGGGCCCGGTTCTCGACATTCAGGATCCCAGGACCAGCAAACGAATTGATTTTATAGGCGGCATCAAGGGCGCGGGCGAACTGAAGAAGCTGGTTGACAGCGGACAGTTTGCCGTGGCATTTTCAATGCACCCCACTTCGGTCGACGATCTCATTGGAGTATCGGATTCAGGCGGAATAATGCCCCCGAAATCGACATGGTTCGAGCCCAAATTGAGAAGCGGGCTCGTAATTCATGAAATATAGAGTTTTAAAATCGAAATGTGCGGGAAAGCTGGATTTTTTCGGGTGTGGAGACGAGGGGAATCGAACCCCTGACCTCTTGAATGCCATTCAAGCGCTCTCCCATCTGAGCTACGCCCCCGGGAACATGTTGAATCACATTTGTTCGAGCCTCATTCATTTGTCAATAAATTTTTTCACTGCGAATGATGGCGCTGGCATGTGATAAAAGGTTTCTCGCGAGAGGATGTATGGATACCTCAAGAGAATTTGAAAAACTGAAAAAAGAGAATGAGTTTCTCAAGAAAGAACTGGATAATTGCCGCAAGATGATTAGCGGTTATGAAAACGTTCTCAAGCTCAACGAGAAGGAAATTGAGAACTCCGATGAAATCATGAAAATGTATGAAAACATCGTTGAGTTCGCACGCAACGAGCTCATGCTGGCGACCGAAACCGCAAAAGCCCAAGAGAGCGCGTCGCAGCTAAGCCGCCAGGAGCTAATGCACGCCTTGCAACGCATTAAAGATCTTGAAGAACAGAATAAGAAATTAAAGGGCCAGAAGATCAAATAAATATTATCCCGGTAACTCGATGCTAATTACCTACCTCTTCCTCTTCGTTATCCTTGTATTGATTGTGGTTTTCGCCATATACATGCTGTCCGCATATGTTTTTCCAAGGAAAATATCGGAAATCGCCAAGATGGTCGAATCGGGCCAGACCAAGCTTGCGATAAGAAAGCTGCAGGAGATAATAAACAAGGATGACAGGAATTCTTATGCGCATTATCTTCTCGCGGAAGCATATCTGAAGGAAAACAATATACAGTACGCGATTCTCGAATACCGACAGGTCCTCAAACTGGCAAAGTTTGATGATAAAGTAAATGAAGTTTCAATAAGATCCAAACTGGCGAAGATCTATCTTGATCGCAAGTCAATAGACGATGCGAGGAAGGAGTATCTTATCCTTACCAAAATAGATCCTGTGAATTTTGAACATTATTATGAGCTTGGACTTATTTACTTCAATGCTGACCAGAGCGAAAAGGCCGCCCCCTATTTCAAGAAGGCGGTTGCTTTAAACAACAATAGCGCGATGGCATTCTATTACCTTGGACAGATTTATTACCGTATGAACCTGTACCAGGATGCGAAGCAGATGTTTGTCGATGCGATAAAGGTTGAACAGCAGAATTATCGGGCGCACTATTTTCTTGGGCTTGTTCTCAGGCAGCTGGGTGATTATGAATGGGCGATAAAGGAATTTGAAACTGCGCAGAAAGATGATGATATTAAGATCAAGTGCTTTCTGGCGAAAGGTACCTGCTTTATCGAAAAAGAGTTGTACCCAAAGGCGGTAATAGAATTTGAGAGGGGTTTGAAATTCGCGAAGAGAGGAAGCGATACCGAGCTCAATCTCCGTTATTTCCTGGCAGAAGCGCAGGAAAAAATGCGGGACCTTCATTCGGCAATTTTCAACTGGGAAAAAATATTTGAGGTAAACAAGGGATTCCGGGATGTTCAGGACAAGCTTCGTTCATACGCGGAATTCCGGCAGGATGACAGGATCAAGGATTTCATGATCGCAGGACTTGCCCAGTTCGAACATCTTTCGCGTAAAATCGTGGAGTCGATGGGACTCACGATTCTCGAAATTGACATAATCAGCGATACCGATATCGAATTCGTTGCCACCGAAACGGAAGGCAAGTGGCGGAATACGAGAAAAACCAACAGGATAATCAGAGTTTTACGCACAACCGATTCGATATCAGATAAATTACTCCGATCGATACACGAATCGATGAAACCTAAAAACGCGACACGGGCGATAATAATTTCTACCGGCGAGTACACGCAGACCGCGATTGAATTCTCGAACACCAGGCCAATCGAACTCATGAGCAATTCAGACCTTATTAAGCTGCTCAAATCCATCGGTGCCTGAAAACAGGGGCACATGAACAGTTACACTCGAATATTCAATTCGAATCCTCTGCTAAAACATTGTACGGAACGCGAACGGGATGCGATATCAACCCAAGGCCGTATTTCAAGGGTAAAGCGCGGACAGACAATCGACTTAAAAAAAATTTCCGCATTGAACACCATACTTGAGGGTATTTTCGAGCTGGAGGTTTTTGGCAAGAACGAGTTCATTTATCTAACCCCGGGGTCATTCTTCGGTGATTTCCCGTTTTCGGAAATACGAAACAGGGGAACCCTCAAGGCCATATCGGATGGACTTCTTTTAAGCTTCAATACGGACGATCTCTATAAGTTTTTTTTTATGAATTACAAGGCATTCCGTGGTTATATGAAGGCCTTGAAAAACCTTGGATTTGAAATTTCACAGGCCGGGAAGCAGCTGTTTTCAAGTTCCAGAAGAATAATAACCGTTTTCAGTACCGAAGGTGGTTCCGGTAATACTCTTTTTGCAGCATCCCTTGCCGCAGCGCTCGCCGACTCGGGGAATTCGATACTACTAGACATGTCCTATGAAGGGAGTTCGGTATTCAATTACCTCGGCAGAAAAATCACCCCTCCCCTGTCACAGAAGCAGGTCGAAAGTGTTACGACTGATCAATTGATAAGTGACGGACTTGAGAAAATCACGGAAACCCTTTCCTTGCTGAACGTTCTTCATGGCGCTAAAGTAAAGGCGAGTCCTTCGATATTCTCCCCGCTTTTACTCGCGCTTACAAAGAGGTTTGAAAATATTGTTATCGACCTGTCGGGTACGGATGAAGAATTCCGGGACCGAATCTTTGAACAATCTGACTGCATTATCGGATTATTGAAGAAAGCAAAGAATCGAACGGCGCTATCTTCCCTATTCGACGATAAGATTACCGGTGGCCAGCGCGCCTATCACGTATTGAATTATTATCATGGCGATTCACAATTTTTCGAAGGCGGCTATACATGGAATAAAATTGATTTCATGCCGGAAAATGGTTTCGAAGGAAACGAAGATCGGATGAAGAATTCCATCCCCGTTGCCATTATGAATGAAATATCTGCTCAAAAAAAAGCAATTGTATTGCAAAGTGGTCGCTATGATTCTATCGCGTATGCCGGGCTGTACCTCGAGTTGATGAAAGCGGGTGTGCATTATGATGTTCACCATGCAACATCTTTCGGTTTTCTGCCTCTGGCCCTTTTCTTGAACGCGGAAAACCCGGATGAATACCGTAAAAGCATCACGGCTTTTTATTCAAAAGAAAAAATGAACAACTTGTTGGATATAACATTTCCCAGGGAGTCACTTTTTAAAAACGGAAAAATAATAAAAATGGCGTCTGATGTATTTGGAAATTCACGAGCTGAATTTTTCAGCATCCAACCGCTACTGCTCTCCAGCCGGATGGATCACACCGGTCGATTGTTCAGCACCGGAAGTCTTGCAGACCTTGTAACATCAGCAATGACCACATATCCATGGTTCGAGCCACACCGAATTGGATCAGAGTCGTACGTGTCGGGATATCCACATTTTCATTGCGGGATCGAGGAACTCTATAGGATGGATATCGACCAAGCAATTCTTGTATCGATCAAACCTTCCGGAGCGATTTATGGCGGAAATGAACTTCTTCCATTTTATGCGAATTTTCTCATGGATTCCGACAATATGCACTCATCCGATGCCGCAAATGTAACGCCCGCCACTCGTCTTGAACTAGAATTTCCCGAGGGCACGCATGAAATTGAAAAAATAATAGAAATCTCGAGCAAGGCGACAAATAAATTCTTGAAAGAAAATCGTCTGATATAACAACTAGTGACTCTGAAGAGCTTTATCACCCTATCTTGGAGGTGTGGACGGCCATGCGATCGCGGAAGACAAATTTTCTCCAGGCCGTGGTTCTTATTACTGGAATTATATATGTTATTACCGGAGGATTGTTCGCTCTGTCACCCCACCTGTTCGGAAATATTTTTTCTGTCGATATTAACGAGGACTGGTTTAATGAAATACCCAAAGATCCCTTCATGTTCATGACACTTACTCTTTCCCGTTCGCTCGCGTTCCTTCTCTTTACTATAGGACTCTCCATGGTGCTGCCTCTGTTCGATCCGCTGAAATATCGCGGTTTGGTGTATTATACTGGTATTATCTTTCCATTTGTGGCTACATTGATTTTTGTCATAAATACCATCACAAATTCGGTTGGGATATTAATGCTCTATTCAGCGGTATTTTTTATTATTTTTATATCGACCTCTGTTGCCTTGTGGCTAACCAGGGAAAGCGTTAAATCGGGTATTGAATGAGAAAATAGCCCGATGGGGACAATTTTTTGATTGATTTATTAACAGGCCAATTGTAGCATGTTCATTCGAAATTATTATTGATATTTCAATATGGTGCCTTACAAACTGCGTATCAACTTTCATGGAGGATTTTGATGGAATTGAAGACAAAGAAATCTAACAATGTCATTGTGATATATCTGGCTGGTCGTCTCGACGTGCATCTCTCGGCCGATGTGGAAAAGGAGATCAATAAAATAATCAGTGATGATGCCGCAAGTCACTTGTTGTTAAATCTCCAGGATGTTGAATACATGAGCAGTTCCGGCCTCAGAATTTTTGTTTCTACAATGAGAATCCTGAAAGAATCCAAGCGGAAGCTTTTCCTGTGTAACATGAACAGCGCCGTTAAGAAGATTTTTGAAGTCGTTGAGCTCATGGATATGTTTGACATATATGAAACTGAAGAAGAAGCCTTGAGATCATTCTAGTGATCTTATTAGCGTTGAAATTTGAGAACCGTCTGGTTTAACAAAGACAGAAATAACAACAGTGCACCTCTACTGGAGCTTTCGGATATCATCGCTGCCGCCGATGCTGAAAAGCTTGTTTTGCGAAAAAATACTTTTTACGGCGGATTGAACAATTATTTACTTTTCCAAAGATTTAATTCTTTTTACTGGCCTCTTTGGCTAGTCCCTGCCCTGGATGAGCACAACCGGAACTTCCGTTCAATCTCTCCGCTTCATCTTCGCAATACCGAAAATCGTGATTGCCTTTTGTTTACAAATTTCTTATCTGCAGAGTATCTGAAGGTTGATCCCGCCGGCATGATTTCGCCAGTTGATTCATGCTGGTCAATTGAGTTATGGGTTCTTGCAAACGGTAAGCTGCACAGACCGCAATTGAACATGAATTCAGTGTATCAAGAACGAAACGATCACGACTACCTGATAACAACCAACTGGGAAAATAGTCATTTTAAATTGTCGTCTGAAGTCTACGGCACTCGCACTTCACTAGATGAAGCGATCGTGGACATTAAATGTGTTTCGACAAAAAGGGGCGGATCAGGAACTTCACTGGCGATTGCAATTCGTCCATACAATATGGAATTCATTGGCGGTCTTAATGCTATTGATTATCGCGAATCCGGAAAAACAGTTCGAATAAACAAAAAGGATTCCGTGTATTTCAGCAAAAATCCAAGGGAAGTTTTCACCGGCAGCGGTATACAGGGAGACTTGAAATTTCTCAAGCGGCAGGATAAAATAAGTTGCGCATACGGCATGTCTACCATGGCTCTGGTGTACCCGATTAAAAAAGAAGGACTGGATATAAAACTCAGGTTAAGCCTTACTAAGGGAAAGACCATCGACGCATTAAAACTTAATTATAATAATATAAGGAAAGATTTTACAGATTACTGTTCTTTGGTGCGACGCAAGGGCTTTAATGTTTCTATCGCTGATGATGCATACGGTCGCTGGTTCCACGCACTGAAGCTAAACGCATTGAACACGGTAAACAGCGTAATCCATTTATTGAAACACGGCGTGAGCAAACCAGAAATCAGCAGGAATGCGTTTTACCTTGTAAAAGCTTTGGGAAGAATGGGGTATGTGAGCGAAACACGGTCTCTGATTGAAAACTGGTGCAGCACGATTACAGTCCCAGAACACCCTGCTTTTTCCGACGGTATCAATTTCTCCTATTTCATTGCAAGTTTTGCGGACCACTTTACGATAACGCGAGATACTGAGTTTCTACAAGCCAATTTTGACAAGTTGCGCATTGTCTCATCCGCTCTTTTGAAACACTCCAATCTGATAACACATATAAAAAAAACAAAACAGCAAAGGAATTCACTACCCACGGACTACACGGCAACCAACAGCATTCATGATATAATGCTTTTAGACCATTCTTTCAGCCAGTATTCGTATTTATGCCGAACGATCGGCTTGTTCGGTGATGAGATCCTTTTTAACAGAGAGTGTCATAAACTCGATGAAATTGTAGCAATAAAAATTCAGGAAATGATAAAAGCAGTTGAAGAAATCGAAGAAGGTCTTGCCGAACCCGAAACGGAAGGCAGACATATCTACGATGAAAATATTGTATATGGTACTTTCTGCTTGTTCCCCTATCATATTGAAGGAATAAAAACCAGAGAATATCGAAAATTATTGGAAGTTGTTCAAATGATTTTTGGAAAGTATCCATTGTTTATGCGTTCCGGTGGATACTGGGATATGTTTCTCACTGCAATACTTGCCAATAACCTGCTTCTCAACAATCTTCCCGGAGTACGTGATGTATTCGAGCTTGTACAAAATCTCGGCGGGGGAACTTATTCCATATTTGACCGCATCCACCCGGTTACGTTAAAATGCATGGAGTGTTCATCAGATATCCATTCTGTCAATTCAGCCATTTTTTTGCTTATGAGAAATATGCTGTTGATTGATACACCTTCAAGGCTAGAACTTTTCCCAATGCCGCGTGAAGAATGGTTCCGGCCTGGTTCGGAAATCGTCATTGAAAACGCCCCAACGCGATTTGGAAATATCAACCTGAAAATCGTATCTACACAAAACGAAATACAGATCTTTTTTAACGACTTGCCCAAGTATATTCCACCCGACATCATGATAAACCTGCCTTCCAAGATGATTCTCCATGAAGGAGACGATTTCGTTTTAAAAAAAGAAGAAGGCAACGCGTTTATAATAAATGGGTGGCCTTACGTTGTACGTTTCGGAAAAATATAACAGCAAGCACAACCATGATAATTTATTTATTAATTGCAGCTGTGATTGTTTCAGGGCTTTTCCTGTACTACACGTACTACATCGTTCCTCGCATTAATCCCGTGAATAAAGCCGAACAGTACCTGAAAAACAACATGCTTTTCGAAGCAATACTCGAATATAAAAAAGCACTTGACAAGAATCCCGACGATCCCGTGGTGCATGCAAGATTGGCTGACATATATTTAAAACAAAACGAGATCGACCAGGCTGTAATACACCTCGAGCGAATAATTGAAATTGATAAATATAATTACGAGGTTGAAAGGCTCGATATTGAGAAAAAACTGGCTGTTTCCTATGAATCTCGGGATGAACTTGAGAAGGCTTTCCAGATGTATCTGGATATTTTAAAATACTATCCAGTAGATCAAGACGCCCTATACAATGTAGCCTTTCTTGCGCTCGGCCAGGAGGAGTTTGAGATTTCACAGCGTTATATTGAAAAACTTGCAAAGCAATTGCCCAATGACTTCGAGGTTGTGTTCGGGGCAGGCATATGCAGTTATCAAAACCAAAGAATCAACGACGCGGCTAATTATTTCAAAACAGCGGCAACTCTCAATCCTTCATCAGACATAGCGAACCTTGCTGCCGCGTTTGCCAGCCAAAGAAAAGGAGATTACCGGCTTGCGATAACTTACGCCCAGAAAACGATGGAAGGTCCTATAGAACCGGATGTCCAGTTCATTGCCAAAAGACTTCACGCTCTGCTTTTGGTTCAAGCACGTAAATTCGACGAAGCGGTAAAACTATTTGAGGAAATACTTGATGAAGTAAGGAAAAATGATAACCGTGATGAATTGCTGATGATTTTATACGATATCGGATTTGCATGCATAAAAGCTGAAAAAATCAACCAGGCATACGAATACTGGAATGAACTTTACAAGCAGGACAAAACCTACGGCAGTGTCCAGACGCTGGTTATGTTGTTAAGAAAGGACATGGAAATTGATTATAAGAATATCCGGGATGAACAGGAAAACAACATTGAAGAACATGTTGAAAAATGGCTGGCAGAATGCTTTCCGAAGGATTTTTTGTGGAACATATGCGG
>JAKLIR010000070.1 GCA_022709505.1 bacterium
AGCCGAACGGTGTGACGGTGGTTATCCCGCCAAGACCCTTTCTACATCCGGTCATGGAGCAATATAAGCCGGAAATTAAAGCCATTTTCGCGGAGGAAATCCTTGGCCTCATGCATTAGAGGAGTCATCGAAGCGCTGATAAGAAAACTCCAGTCTGATGTCACTCAGAACACGTCGCTCGTGCCGCCGAATGATTATTACGAGATAAAGCAGACACCGTCGCTCCTCGTGATCGGACCGAAGCTGGAGGAGAACCGCTCGAAGCGCGTTTCCGAAAAACGCATCGAAGTGGACAGGGACAACCTCTCCTACACCGAGCGCAACTGGCCCAGGTACTACCATCTGGATTTCGACTTTGTTCTGACGGCGGCCAACGGGGTGGAACTTCTCGACCTGCAGGAAAAAGCCATTGTTTTTTTTCTCGACAACTTGGAGATAATCATCACCGGTTTCTCGTTCAATCTCCGCGAGATGGTTCCGATAGGCGGTCTCGACCGCCCGAATTATTCCAATCTGCGGCAAGCGTCGGGGCGATACCGAATTGAGGACGTCGAAGTGTTCGACCAAGACGTCAAGGAAGGAAAACTCGTGCTGTACCGGGACTTCGTTCTCTGCGATTTCAGAACGAGAGCCCGGATTGAAACATATTCACGCTGATGAAACAGAGGTGATTCGATTTGAAAAGCGTTGTTCTCAAAAACATCTCCGGCGCTCTGCTGACGGTGAACGTCGGAAAAGGCCGCGGACTGCATATCCTCGCCGGGGAATCAAAGTCAGTCCCCGCGGCGGCGATTGAATCTCCGGATGTTTTCCGGCTGGTGAGGCGTGGTTTTCTCGCGGTCGAGGATGAAAAGCCGCCCGCCGCCACGGATAAAAAGAAAGGAAAATCCTGAAACCACAGGAGGTGAATCTCCATGCCTGAATATTTATCCCCAGACATATTTGTCGAGGAGAAGGAAAGCAACCGGAACACCATTGAGCGGGTCAGCGCGTCTGTGGCCGCGTTTTTTGGCATTGCCGAGCGCGGACCCGCGGGTGTTCCAATTCTCATCACATCCTTTGCACAGTTCAAGCGCGTCTTCGGGGGGTATATCCCGAACAGCTATCTCGCCTACGCCGTTGACGGCTTCTTCAAAAAGGTCAAAGGCCGCTGCTATGTGGCGCGCATCGTCCACTACACCGACATCACGGATGCAACGACTGCGACGTGCGTAACCAGCGCGACGACGCTCAATGATCGCACCGCGACACCCGTGCCGACGCTCGGCGTGAAGGCGGTTTCTCCGGGCAAGTGGGGCAACGATATTTCCATCAAAGTCATCCCCGCGACCACCGACCCGGCAAACCATTTCCGCATCAAAGTCTATTTCAAGAACGTCTTTGTGGAGACGCACGACGACCTGTCTATGAATCCGGAGTCTGAAAATTTCGCGCTCGACCGGATGAACGGCAAATCCGAGTACATCGTCCTCGAAGACCTCGGCAGCGCAGCCGTCGCCCCGGATAACCGGCCCGCTGAAGGAACTTACCCGATCACCGGTGGCGAAGACGGTCTCACCGGAATCGGCGACACGGACTACGCTGGGAGCCAGGCGTCGCGCACGGGTGTGTTCGCGTTCGATCCCGTGGACGAGATCAACATTCTGTCCTGTCCCGGAATCACCACGCAGACCGTCCAGAACGCTCTCTGTACGTACTCCGAACTGCGGCAGGATTTGTTTGTGATCCTCGATCCCCCGGTCGGCATGAATGTGACCGAGATAAAGGAATACGTCCAGGACACCGCGGCGTTCAACTGCAAATACGCCGCGCTGTATTACCCGAACATCAAAATCCTCGATCCGAATTCCCGCAAGGAAAGGATCGTCCCGCCGTCCGGGCAGCTCTCCGGCATTTACGCCAAGACGGACGTTGTGCATGGAGTCCATAAAGCGCCGGCGGGAATTGAGGACGGCATATTCGTGGATGTTCTCGGGCTGGAATACACGCTCGATAAAGGACAGCGCGACACGCTGTACCCGGCGCGCATAAATCCCATCATGAAAAAGCGCGGCGTGGGCGTCGTAGCGTGGGGAAACAGGACGTTGTCCGCTCTTTCCGACTGGCGCTCGATCAATGTGCGCCGCCTGTTTCTGAATGTGGTGGAGTCCATCGCGGAGGGAACCGAGTGGGCCGTATTCAAACCGAACAACATCGATCTGTGGAAAGACCTCACAACCACGCTCACGCTTTTCCTGAAGGAATACTGGCGCGAGGGCGCTTTTTTCGATGGCGGAACGGGAAACTGGCGTGACGCTTTCTACGTTAAGTGCGACGGCGAGCTGAACACGCAGGCGATCATCGACCAGTACAAGGTTGTGACCGAGATCGGAATCGCGCCGACAAAAGCGGCTGAGTTCGTGATCTTCCGCATTACCCAGTGGGATGGCGGAAGACTCTTTGAGGAATTTACGGGGGGAGGTGCATGACATGCCCGTACAGGGAACCGCTATTAACTATTGGGACAAGTACGCCTTCATCGTGAAGATCGATGGCGTGGTCCGCGCGGCATTCAACAAGTGTTCCGGACTGAAGGCCGAAGCCGAGATCATCGAATATTCCGAGGGCGGCGCGCTCACTCCGCACAAACAGCCGGGAACAATCAAGTTCGACGACATCGAACTCGAGCGCGGCATGACGGATGACGACGACCTCTACAACTGGTGGGCCGAGATTTACAACCACTCGTCCGGCACCGGCTCGGCGGATGAACGGAAATACAAGCGCAAGGTGACGGTCATCCAGAAAGACAGGTCCGGCGCGGAACTGACCCGCTGGGTCATTCCGAAAGCATTTCCCGCCGCGTTTGAAACCGACGACTGGGACAATGAGTCCTCCGAGCACCAGATCACGAAGCTTACGCTGGCGCACGAGGGATTCGAGAAAGAATGAAGAGGTGACGAATGGAACTCTATACTGAAAAAGCAACTCTCCCCTCAGGGCTTGAATGCACCATCCGGGAAATGACGGCGACCGAGGAAGGATTTCTCGCAAGTCCGAAGATGCTCAAATCCGGCGAGGCATTCGAGAAGATTCTGCGCAACTGTATTGTAGAGAAGGATATCGATCTCGATAACCTGCTCGTCGGCGACCGGTACTACTTGATGCTCGCCATCCGCCGCCTTTCTTTCGGCGACGATTACGACTTCAAAGTACGGTGCGGATCGTGCGGGCATACGTTCAGCGTAAACATCAATCTCGCGGACCTGCCCGTAAAGAAACTCGAGGGTGATCCGGACGCGACGCACACGATCACGTTGCCGCGCACCGGAAAGAAAGTCACGTTCCGTCTGCTTCGCGGGCGCGACGAGAAGAAAATCTCCAGCACGCTCCGAAAGACACCGCAGGAGATCATCCGGCTGTCGCTCCTCCTGCACACAATCGCCGTGGATGGCGACGAGAACTTTTCGGAGAAATTCTTCGAGACGCTGCCGGGGGCGGATTCTCAGTTTTACCGCAAGGAGATCGACGCTGTAACATGCGGCGTGGACACTGTCGTCGAGGCGTCCTGCCCCGAATGCGATGACGAATTCGACGTGCAGCTTCCGATCAACGAATATTTTTTCTTCCCCGGTACCCGGAAGAGCAAATCTTAGAGGAATCGTTCTTCCTCTGCTACGGGCGCGGGCCGTTCAAGTCGCTTGAGGAAGTCGGGCGGCTTCCGGCCCGGGTCCGGCGGTGGTTTGTTGAAAGACTTTCCGATCAGTACCGGGAAGAGGAACGCCAGGTAAAAAACGCGGCGAGAAGGAAACGATGAACAACTTCGGACTCGGCATACTCATTCAGGCGAAGGACCAGGCGTCCGCCGTTTTTCAGAAAGTGGAAAAGAATTTCGATTCCCTTTCAAAGAAAAGTGACGAACTGGCTTCGCGTATGCAGGCGTCCTCGAAGACATTTTATGCCGGTATCGGCATGATGGGCGCTGGCGCGACCATGCTCGGAGGAGTCGCGGCTACGGTCAAGGTGGCCGGTGATTTCCAGGAAGCGATGATCGGCGTGCAGAAGACTTCCGGCATGACCGATGCTGAGATAAAAAAACTCGGCGACCGGTTTGTAGAAATGTCATCGAAAATGCCGAACAGCGCGAGGGAACTCGCCAACATCGGAGAGATCGGCGGGCAGCTCGGCATAAACGGTGTTGAGAACCTGTCCTCGTTCACTGACACGGTTGCGAAACTCGCGTCGGTGTCGGAATTTTCGGCGGAAGAAGGCGGCGCGGCGCTCGCCAAGATTGCCAACCAGTTCAAGATTCCCATCAAGCAAGCAAAGAACATGGGTTCCGTTCTGAACGAGCTTTCCAACATCTCGACAGCCACTGCCCCGACTATTGCCGAACTGACATCGCGCATGGCCGGCGCGGGTTCATCGCTGGGTCTCACGATGCCGCAGATTTCCGCCATCGGCGCGGCGCTGACAGACATGGGTGTCAGCTCCGAAGTCGGCGGCACGGCCATGTCGGACATGTTCATGGAAATGATGAAACGCACGGACAAGTACGCGAAGGTCGCGGGCGTATCCACAGCCGAATTCAAACAACTGATGGAAAAGGACGCATACGGCGCGTTGACCAAGTTCGCCACGGGGCTGCAAAAGTTCGACAAGTTTCAGGTCGCGTCCATGCTGACCGACCTCGGCATCGGTGGGGCGCGCGGAACTGATGTGCTGCTCAAACTGGTTGAGGCGAATAAGTCAGTCAACGGACAGCAATCTCTACTGGGAAGATTCGTGGATACGTCCAACAAAGCGTTCGCCGAAGGCGTGTCGCTTCAGAAGGAATATGACAATTCGCTAAAAGGTATGAACGCGCAACTCAAGATTGCCTGGAACTCGGTCGTCGCGCTCGCCATAGAGATCGGCCAGGAGATGGTTCCATATATAACGAAAGCGGCAAAGGCGATTTCATCTTTTGTTCAGGGCATCAAGAAATGGTCGAAGGAACACCCCGGCGCTCTTCGCGGCATTGTGCTTATTGTTGCGGCGCTCGGCGGGCTTCTGTTTGTCGGCGGCGCGATACTTACGTTTCTCGGAGCGCTCGGAATGTTGTCGGTCGGGCTTTCCGCGCTTCCCATGGCCGCGGGGGCTCTCGGCGGTGTCGTCGCCGCCATTGCGCCGATAATCGGAATAATCGCCGCAGTGATCGCCGCCGAAGCGCTTCTTTATTATGCCTGGAAAAATAATTTCGGCGGCATCAGGGATTTTGTGATCCCGATATGGAACCAGCTAAAAAGCGGATTCCAGACTTTTGTAAAAATCGTAAAAGGCGTGATTGCGATCCTCCGCGGCCAGCCTATCGGTCCGGAACTTGAAAAAAGCCTGAATGCCGCCGGACTCATGAAGACAGTTCAGGGCATCGCCAACTTCCTGAAAATGGCTTGGAGTTTCATAAAAGGATATGTCACCGGCTTCATCTCCGCCGTGGAGCCAGTTTATAGAAATCTGATTAACGCTTTGAAGCCGCTTGTGACCATGATTATTAATGGTTTCAAAATCGCGTGGAACGTCGTCGGTAAATTCTTCGCCCTTTTTTCGGGGGAGAGTAAGAACGCCGTAAATAGCGCTCAGAGTTTTGGGAACGTGCTGGGGAAAATAATAGGATTCATCGCCACAGTCGGTGTTCGATACCTGACGATGCTCATTCGCGTTCTGACCTTCATTCTTCCGATAATCGGCAAAATAATTGTTTTTATCTTCAAAGTCGTCGCCGCCGTCGTGAAGTTTCAAATCGCGTTCATCCGGGCAATCGCTGAGTCAATCGTCTGGGTGTGGTACTTCGCAAAGGCTATCTGGAACGGACTCGTCAGCGCCTGGCAGACTGCGAGTCAGTGGATATCGGGCGCGATCAATTACATTTCAAACATCATATCGATGGTCATCCAGTGGATTGTCGCGCGATGGGAATCGTTCAAGCAGTCGGTAATCATGATCTGGAACACGATCACAACGGCTGTTTCCACGGCCATTAATTTCATTCGCCAGACAATCTCGATGTTTCTCATGGCGATTGAGATGCGCTGGCAACAATTCCGGATGTTCATAACCATGCTCTGGCAGGCTATTTCCATGTCCGTGATGATGGTGGTGAACGCAATCCAGACCCGGATAATGACTGTCGTCGCCGCCATTCAGATGCGCTGGCAGCAGTTCCAGGGAGCGGTCGCTGCCGTTTGGAACTCCATTTCAGGGACGATGTCCGGTGTGATCGCTGGCATCCAATCCCGCATGCAGGCGGTGATTACTTTCATCACCGGCTTGTGGAATGGACTAAAGACCGCTGTCGCCGGTGTGTGGAATTCCATAGTCGGACAGATCACCGGAGCGGTTGCACAGATCAGGGCAAAACTCGTCGGCCTTATTCCCGACTGGCTTCGTTCGGCGCTTGGTTACATTGGAATAAATATTCCTTCACCGCAGAAGGAAAAAGGGAAAGGATATGCCACCGGTGGTTATGTTGCAAAAACCGGCGGCATTTCGGCGACGCTTCACCAGGGCGAAGTCATCACACCCGCTCCAGCGGTTCAAAAGATCATCCGGTTCGCGGACAGGATACCAGCAAGTGGACTTGTTCACACGCAACCGACCGCTCCGGCGTCGACGACCGTAAGTAATCACATATCCATCAGTCTTCCGAACGTAAAAGAAATCGACCGGCAGACTGTTGATGAACTTGCTGAGATGATTATCAGGAAACTCGAATACATGCAGAAGCGAAAACGCGAAGCCGGATTCTCGAATGATTTCAATCCCTCTCTGGCGGTGCGGACATGAACGACACCATCAGTTCCATACCGACACCGGACAAGGGGTTTCTCTATTCCACCGAGGGCGGTGTGATCCTGGACTTTTCAGTTAATCCGGCGCAGCTCCAGCGGCAGGAACAGGCGACGTTCAACACAAGTCTGTCACCCGGCGCGCCGGGAGCGTTCGTGCAATACACCGGCGGCGGGGAGCGCAACGTGACATTCGAACTCATTCTCGATGCCATCGGAACCAAGGCCGGTGAAGGTGGTGTCCAGCGGGAGATCGCAATCCTTGAAGCGTTCACCTATCCGGACACGAACGACCTGACCAACGCGCAGTTTGTGCCGCCGCCGCGGGCGCTTCTTGGCATCGGTACCCGTATCTGGGAAGGATATGTTTCGCAGGTTCAATTCACGGAGGAGCGGTTCAACGTCCGCATGGAGCCGGTTTATGTAAAGGCCCAAGTTACGTTCGTTATTGACCTGTGGAAAAACGCGACAAGCCAGCGAATGCACCAGACGCGGCGGCAATATTTGTAATTTCAAAAAAGGAGACTATGCAATGACGGCGAACGTTAGAGTGGAATCTGACAGGACGGTTCCTATTTATAACGAGTGCATGCACCGGATGACGCGCGACCAGCGGGGAACCGTAAAAATGCCGATAAGGATTTACATGTGCCATCACTGTAAAAACGCTTTTTTTATCAACCCCATGCTTGAAGGCGTTTCAGGCGAGATTCCGGAAAGAGAACTTTATTGTATTTATTGCGGGCTGCCGGTCCGTAACGAGTACCGCATGTACTGCAACCTGACGCCGACATGCTTTAACCCGGACAAATTGGGATGTGATTGTAAAAGAGAGCATCGGGTGATAAGGCACGGAAAAAATCCTTACACGTTCTTATCGGAAAAGAACCGGGGCGTCGCCTTTGTGCGCTCCGTATGCGACCGGATTATTTTATCCAACACTGACGATGTGGGAATAACAAGCGTGCCCATGTTCTACTGCGAGGAGAACAAGCTGTTTTTCATGGGTAATTCCGAACAAAGGATACAGTATTGTTTGTACTGTGGAACGTATGCCCACAACCCCGACCATGTTTGTTGTCGCATGTCAGAATTTTGCTTCGACCTGAAAAAAGTATGTGAAAACGAATTTGAAGGCATCCGGTGATAGTTATGTCTGTTTTTGAAGGTTCCAGATACGAGAAGGTGTTCGTCTACACGAGGCGGTTCCGGGATTTCGTTCGGAATACTCTCACGTTCCGAGAGATTGACCGCGAGATACCGGACGGGAGCATTTTGCACACCGTGACCGAGACCGACCGGATAGACAACATCAGTTATCAGTATTACGGCACGCCGGATTACTGGTGGTACATCACAGACAAGAATCCCGGTGTGGACCCGCTTGATCTGCCGGTAGGGAAACAGTTATTGATACCGCCGCTTCCGCAGGAGCAATGAAATGGCAGTCGTAAACGTGACATCCGCATCCTTCGCGTCGCCGTACTTCGAGATAACGCTCGGCTCACATTCGTTTTCGCCGGAAGAGTTGTCACTCGTGACCGACGTCGAGATCAAGGACGAGATCGAGGAAAAGGATACCGCCACAGTTACGGTTAATGACCCGTTTTTTCAGTTCCAGAAACTGGCGGTGAAAGGAATGTCGGTACGAATCGTCGCGGGGTACTTCATGGGGAAGACCAAAGAGTTCATCGGCGAGGTTTCCGGTCTCACGCCGCAATTCCCGGAATCTGGACTCCCGACTCTTTCCGTAGAGTGTTCGGCCAAATCGAAAAAGGGACACGAGGGGCAGGTGAACAAGGCGTGGAAAAAGATGAAACGCTCGGAGATCGCAAAAAAGATAGCGGTCAAAAACGGCTGGACGCCGGACGTGGATGAAACAAAGGAAATCGTCGAGCAGGAATCACAGGCCTGGGAATCCGATGTGGATTTCCTGCGCAAGATGGCGCGGAAGGAAAACTTCATCTTCCGGGTCAAGGGAAACACGATGCAGTTCAAGAAAGCGCCCGATCTCGACGATCAGTCCCCCGCGGCGGTATTCGATTACCGCATAGGGAACCACACGGTGAAGAGCTTCTCGCCCCGTTATGCGAGCGATGAAACCGGCAAGGATGTCGAAGGCGCGACAATAAACAACAAATCAAAAAAGACGGTCAAAACAAAATCAAAAACGAGCGTCGCCAAGCCACAGGGAACAAAAGACAGCGGCACCGTGAACCGGGGCAAAGCTGAGACGCTATATCCGTCCGAAAAAGCAAACGCGAGGAAATCCTGAAATGCTGCCCGTTGAACCACACGGAGTCTCGAACAAAGACAGCATCCCGAAAGCGCCCAGGGGCGGCGCTCTTTCCGGCGTGGGCACGGGCGGCGGCAAAAGCGAAGTCGAGACCACACATTATTTAAAGGATAACGAGATCGGCGGCGCGCTGCCGGACACGCAGGAAGGACTCGACGCGGCTTCGGGCGCAAAACATTATAAGAATGAAAAAGCGATGGAAGGCTCTCTCACTCTCGTGCGGGGATTCCCGCAGATCAATGCCGGGGACAAGATCACGATCCTCGGCGTGGGCCCGGTGTTTTCCGGCGCATGGATAGTGAAGACGCACACTCTCAAAGTTTCTCAGGACGGGTGCCAGAGCACGCTCGAACTCACGCGAAACGCGGTCGGCAATTCCGGCGGCGGGACTGAATCGAGCGGCGGGTTCGAGACTGAGAAAATGAAAACCAACAACACGCCTCTCAAGGGCGATAGCTTTTCGGAGATATGACATGCCGTCGTTTGTGGGGAAATTTCGCGGGACCGTCGAGGACAACAAGGACCCGGAACACCGGGGACGCTTGAAGTGCAAGTGTCCTCAGGTTTTCGGGGATGAAGTCCTGGACTGGGCGCTTCCTTGCGTGCCTTACGGCGGGGATTCCGGAACCGGGTTCTTTTCCATACCCAAGAAGGGTTCCTCCGTCTGGCTTGAGTTCGAGCAAGGTGACGCGAACCGGCCCGTTTGGGTCGGAGTGTGGTGGGCAGCGCCGGAGGACAAGACCGAGGCGGCGGAAGTTACCCATAAAAAGGAAAAGCAATCTTCCGGCCCGTGGGACGAGGCCGAAACCGGCGACTCAACGCGGGATGTTCCCGACAACCATGCATGGCAGACGAAATCCGGCCACCGCATCGAACTCGATGACACGGACGGCCAGACGAAAATCAAAATCACCGACCGCAAGGGACAGCACATTATGATCCGGTCGGAGGACGGGAAAGAAAAGATATATATGAAGGACGCCGCCGACAACCGGTTCCTGCTCGATGCCACTTCCGGCAAACGGCGCATCCTCATGCAGGACGGCGCGGGAAGCGCGGTTCTCATGGATTCCGAAAAAGGAGATGTTTACATCGCATCGGCGAAAGACCTGTCACTTCTCGCCGGTGAAAATCTTTACATCGGATGCAAGAGCAACCGAGAGGAAACGGTCGGCGGCAATCACAATGTCTCGGTCATGGGAAGCAGCGACTGGGATGTGGCCGGCGCGTTGAGGTTGGCGAAATCGTCCGGCGACGTGAATATCGCAAGCGGAAGCAAGGCGGCGGCGCGCACGGATGATCAGCTTGCGGCCGCGACGGAAACGGCGGGCGGTTCCGCGCCGCACTCGCACGGCCTGTCGTCCGGCAAGGTCGGACAGGGATCTTCAAAGGTGAAAATCGGGTGATCGTATGTCGGAATGCCTAACTAACCTCAAAAATTACCTCGGCGACGAGCTGAAATCCAAACTCGGCGACGTCCTCAAAGACGCGACCGATAGTTCGCCTCTTGGCCTTGCGCAAAAAGCGCTCGGGCAGGCGCAGAAACTCCAGGACACCAAATCCGTCGTGTCTCAGGGGATTCAATCATTCAAACAGCGGGTCGGTCTTCCCGTAGGGCGTCTGGACGGACTCGGCGGTCTCAATCTCGGCGCAATAAAAGAAAAAGCCGACGCGCTCAAGGCCAAGGCGCAGGAAGTCCAGGGCAAAATCGCTGACTTTCAGTCCCAGTTCCCCGGGTGCGCTCTCGACCCGGACATCATGCAGACGATAAACACGGTCTCG
>JAKLIR010000071.1 GCA_022709505.1 bacterium
CGTCTTATCGAACACATCTTCTGTAAGCTTGTCCATTTTATACGTTCTCCGCTCTTCATTTTAAATTGGCTTTTTCAAGCAGCACCAAAAGTTTATCTTCGGCCTTATACGCCGCATCCAGACTTTTTTTCAGATTCTCGATAGCTTCCGCGACCGTGATGGTTTCTTCCTCTATGACCGGTTCGACGTAGCGGGGAATGTTCAGGTTCCATTCGTTTTCGGCGATCTCATCGAGTGATGCAATTTTTACGACACCATCAATGTCTTTGTAGTCCACATACCACTTATGGATATTTTCGACATGTTCGGGCAGAAGTTCATTCTGGTTGCGGCCCCGCTTAAACACCTTTGAAGCATCAATAAACAGGATTTTCTTTCTGTGGTCTTTCGGCTTTTTTTCACGGAAAACGAGGATACATGCGGCGAGACCGGTGCCGTAGAAAAGATTCGGGCCGAGTCCGATAACGGCATCAAGGATATCCATGCCGAGAATTTTCTTTCGGATTTTACCTTCGGCAGCCATGCGGAAAAGAGCGCCGTGAGGCAGGACAACCGCCATGCGTCCCGTTTTGGGAGCCATTGACCTTATCATGTGCTGCACCCAGGCGTAGTCGCCACTGCCGGACGGAGGTATTCCAGCGAAATTGCGGCCGTAGGGGTCGTTCACCCAGACCTCTTCGCCCCATTTTTCAAGCGAGAACGGTGGATTGGCGATCACACAGTCGAACGTGGCAAGACTGTCACCGGAATAGAAAGCCGGATGTCGTAGCGTGTCGCCCCGGACGATATTGAAATCCTCGACGCCGTGCATAAAAAGGTTCATGCGGGCGATGGCTTCGGTTGTAAGGTTCTTCTCCTGCCCGAACAGCTTGCCCCAGAGCGTTTTGATGTTTCCACCGGACTCACGGACGTGGTGAATGGACTCCAGCAGCATACCACCGGTGCCGCAGGCCGGATCATAGATGGTTTCGCCTTCTTTGGGATCGAGAATCTCGATCATCAACCGGACAACGGAACGGGGTGTGTAGAACTCGCCCGCTTTCTTGTTCGTGGCGTCAGCGAACTTCTTTATGAGATATTCATAAGACTGACCGAGGATGTCGGCCTGCGCCTGTTTGTTGCCGAGAGGGAGCTTCGAGAAATGCTCGATCAAGTCCTTGAGGAGAGAATCCGAGAGCCGTTCTTTATTGGTCCATTGGGCGTCGCCGAAAATGCCGTACAGAGTCTTGGGATTGGCTTTTTCAATCTCGCGCATAGCCCGCTGGAGAGCCTGACCGATGTTCGATGTCTTCGCACGGACATCATCCCAGTGACAGCCCTCTGGAATCTGGAACCGGTGGTTCTCGGGGAAATCAGCAAACTGGCGGTCTCCGCCTGACTCCTCCAGAGCCTCGGCGGTCTCCTCATCGTAGACATCCGAAACGCGCTTGAAGAACAACATGGGGAAGATGTAAGTCTTAAAATCAGCGGCGTCCACCGGCCCGCGCAGAATGTTTGCCGATTCCCAGAGATGGTTTGATAGTATTGAAAGTTCCAAAACGGCTCCTGAAATGGTTTAATCTATTTGTCCGAAAGCCCACTCGCCATCGTTTCCGATAGCCGCACAGAATTCTATCATATAGGGTGTGACAAAAACAGACAATACGCAGATAAAAACCAGATGGCAACGAGCATATTTTTATAGCCCAAAAGCGCAACCGGGCCGGAATTTTACGCCGGACGGGGCTTTTTGTCACAGGTTGCGAGTAAAATAGAATCGGATGTAACGCAAGATGGTGGAATAGGTGGATATGGGGAACAATAAAAACCGGACTAAAATCACAAATATCCGCATAAAAACTGGCGATCTTCTTAAGCTGGGCGGAATCAAGAAAATAGAACGCGGGAAGCAATACCTTGATGACGGCAGGGTTCTGGCGCTGGAATTTCCGGGCGCTGATACTGTAAAAGCCTCGATACTTGGGGGAAAGAAATATTCCGTATCAATCTCTGGAGGGGATGAACCAAGGTTCCGCTGTTCGTGCCCGTCATTTGAAAATGAGGGTTTCTGCAAGCACTGCGTGGCTGTTTTGCTGGCCGCCGAACAGGGGACGTCATTTGAAACCATAAATGAAAATTATGTGAGTAGACTGATTGGCGGCATAAATAAAATTGAAGACAAGGTAAAACCGAATCCAGGAGATGAAATAGCTCAAGCGCTGAACGAAATGGGAGCCGCGGAAACCGGAGCCGTTGGCGCTCATGGAGAATATCGATACCGTCAGACTGAGAAAGGTCTTGTTGTATGGGGAGGCAGCGCCGCGAAGACACTGCTCAGGAAGTTCGATTTGCTTCGAATGAAAGACGGCTTCCGAATCGACGGTTATTACTTTTACGACGGGATGGGTGGAAATTTCAGGCCGGTTGCGATGCCAGCGGATATGGATTTACCGGACTGGACCGACGACTCCAGAAATCCGGTTTTTGAGCCTGAGGCGATACCGGACGGTATCGATACCGAAATAGACTCATACGTCGTCCACGACCATACGCCAAAATCTTATTTTCAGAAATCCATCTTTCTCCGGGAACTGGACGACATCGGAGCCTTCTGGCACGGCTGTTCCGACTGGCACATCAAAGGCATCGTTTTGGAGAAAAGCGAAGTGCTACAGGCGATAAAATCGGAAAAGTACGATTTTACGGAACTTAAGAATACTCCGGAATTACTGTTACCTAAAATTTCTTATCCGGCCAATGGTTCAATCGAAGTGACATTTTACTTTTTGTCAGGAGGCCTCGGTTCAACAAGAGGGCTTTTCAGATTAACAGACATTCATCAAACGGGCGGAATGGTGAAATTCGGCAAGCGTGAATGTATCATTGATATGGGACCGGGACCGATTCCATGAAATGCTTATGTGAGTGTAAAGGTTATGGCAAGCAAGGGGCGTATCGATGAGCAATTCTGAATTAAGGAAGTATGTTGACGAGCAGAGCCGGGAAAAAGTCGCTCATTACACCTCCGGAATGCAAGCACTCAAGGATTTGACCGACCTCGGCAATGCCGATGAAAACACGTCGCAGGATTACGCCGGCCGCTTCGCATTTGAACTCATGCAGAACGGAGCCGATGCGTATCAGAAGGCATCCTCCCGCGATCTGGAGCGTTATCCGCCCGGGAAAGGCAAGGTGTTTTTCGCGCTTGCGGATAATTGCCTGATCGTCGCTAACACGGGGACCCCCTTCAGTCACATACCGGACCCGGGTGACAGACAGGATATCAGCAGTATTGAAAGCATAAGCAGGTTGGGCGAATCGACAAAGAAAAGTGGAGAATATATCGGCAACAAAGGGATCGGATTTCGCTCGATCTACCAGATATGCAATCGCCTCTGGCTGATTTCCGGAGGGTATCAGGTTCGATACGACGGCCAGCACACATATCAAGCAATCTGCGATTATTTCGATCAAAATAACACGCTCCATGACAAAGACAATTGTCTCGCGTACATCAAACGATACAAAAGCAAAATCCCAATGCTGAAAGTCGGTTTCTGGTTTGAACTTGGTGAACTGCCCGCAAACGTCGCGGACATTGTAAGCGAATTGAAGAGTGAAAACTACGATACGATTCTCGTTCTTGAGCGCGGTGAAAATACCATCTCAGGCAACGTGGACAGGTCGTTTATATGGGATCGTCTCGCTTCTTTGAGCGAGAAAGAGATTCTATTTCTTGACACTCTGTGTGAGGTCAATTGCAGGAACATTTCAGAACCGGATAGAAGTTTCTCCTTTCAACTCGAACGACAGGGCGATATGAGAATCGTTCGGAAATATCCGAATCGGCACGAGTGGGAATTTCTCGTATTCTCATTTCCGATCCCGGACCTTGCTCAAAGGGCGCAGATCGCATTCTTGTTGGACGAGGAAAAACGCCCATGCCCGGCCAGTTTCTCAGATCGCGTTTTCTACACATTCTATCCGGCGGTAAGAGAGAACCACGGCTTCCCATTTTTCATACACAGTTATTTCATGCTCAGCCCCAATCGCGAGTATTTCAACTGCGAGGCGTTAAACAATATCGAGCGTAATAAGAAACTGCTCGAAAGCCTTGCCGGTTACCTTGTCGGCGAAGTTGTCCCGCGACTAAGGGAACGTTTCCCGCATGTCTTTCTTCCAGATATTCTGATGCCCAAACTGACGGATGTTATCAAAGACCGGCTATCGGAACTGGAAATACAGACGTCCCCGACTCTTGAGATGTTGTCAAGACAGGGTGCTTTATCGGCGTGGTTCATACGTGAAGTCCTCAATCGTATTTCGGATGAAGGCCTTGTGCGCGATCTAAAGAACGATTTTATGCCGATAAAGAAACTGCGGCGCGCTCCGATTAAAGATCATCTGTCGGCGAAAGTTGCCGATTGTCTTTTTGAGAAACTTGGGCAGCATGTGAAATCCGAAATGTTCCCCTATGGCCTGATATCCAGGAATAACAAATTGCGTGAGGCGCTATCCGATATTGAAGGATTTTTCACTGGTGACGTATTAACACTTGAAACGCTGGCTACCACTTTTGAAAATGTTTCCCCGGATTTCAACCTTACTCCGAGTGAAGCGGGCGCACTGATCGTTCTTCTGTCGTGTTTGTCGGAGAACGATCCAGAGGCCTTGAGAGTAGCGGTCGAGCAAATTCGCAAAACAAAAGCGCCGGTCCTCCCATGTCGCGGCGAAGAGAACAACCAGCCGCTTCCGCAATACCCCGAGAAAGGAAAACTGACAAAAGCGAGTTCCGACGCGCCGCTGGTTTTTTATACCCCGTCCCAGGCGGAAGCGGGCGACGACGATCTGGCCATTGAGGAGATGGAGGAGTCTGCAGGGAAGCTCGATCTTCCTCTGTTTTGCCATGTTCATGTTTTGAAGGATGAAGTCCTGTCTTCCGTTCAGCAGGTGGACACGGACCGGATGAGGACAATTCTCCGTGAGCAGCTTGGTCTGCGTCCTTTCAAACCGGAAGAGATATTCACCCGAATAGCGGAATCAACACTCGGTGCGCCCGAAGTCGTTCAGAATTTGAGCGACGGCCAGCATCGAGAATTTCTTGAGGCGACAATACGGCTCATTGAAAGACGGCGCTTGAGAGGCAAAGTGCAGAGCCGAAAATATGATTTCAGACCGTGGTTTCTTAAGGAACGCGCTGACTCGGACTGGCGGCTCTACTATTTTCTTTCAAAATCATTTATTCCTGTTGGAGATTCCTGGAAACAGGGTGACAAAGTGATCCTGGCGGGAAAACTGAGCGACTCGGGTGAGAAGATACGCCCTGCATACGAGGGAACGGCACAGATTTTTCTGACGGAAGACAATGAAGCGAAGTGGTTTGTCGATCTATTAAACACATTCTTTGACCAGTATGTCGATAAATCCAATTCGGATGAATTCGACATTGATTCGGAGAGAATGCATTTTCGCCGATATGTATATCAGCTTCTCGGGGCCTGGGACGGCATAAGACTTGATATTGTCCATCATCCTGGAGGAAGATGGAGCGACGCCGGTCCCGCAACAGAGAATCCTCACGATTTTATTGATGCTGACGAGTGGAAAGAACACTGCGAGCGCGCAAGGAAAGAGGTGCCATGGTCTTCGTATTCGCTTGAAAACTGCCGCCTGACTCTTTCTGCGGCGATGCCTTATTTTTATGAACTGAACACAGACGAACAAAAGCGTGCAATGACTATTGCAGGGTTACAGTCGTCACTGCAATCAATCAGAAAATGTACACACGCGGAGATACTATCCCCCGGAAATTCATACACGGAAATATCGTCCTTTCTATATTCCCAGTTGCAACGATTCCCATGGGTCGAGACCGAACTCCGCGATCAGGGACTACCTGCCGACGCCGCCATCTGGTTCACAAGGCAGGATATCGCGCCAAAAACACATGACAGACAGAGCGCTCATTATATTCGCTCCGTGACCGCAAGACAAATCAGCGAGTCACTTGCACGCGCCGCGGGTATGCCCGTCTTGGAGGATGCGGCGCCAGACCAATTGCCGGAATTCGTAGAACTGTATTCACAGTTGTGCAAACGCATAGGAAAGGAACCGATGCCCGGTCCCGGATTTCTGACGCTCTATCAGTTTGTGGTCTCAAGAATACAGCAGATACTGCTTGGCAAAGAACGTCCGAGCGGCGACCAGATATCCGAAGTTAAGGAATCAAAAAAGGAATGGCTTAACAAAATCCGCGAGACAGGAATTATCACCATCAACGATCATGAATCCGGCCCGCAGTTGTGTTCCGATATTTTGAGCGTTTACTATGACGACACCGGGGCACAGAACCCGATTTTCAGAAGATTCCTTCGGATGGCCGCTTTCGACGATACGAGTCAGGGATTCTCCCGTCTGCTCGGAATCAACCTTCTGAGTGATGCGGACATCCGGTATGACGATGGCAAGAATGATGGATTCGCGGGGTATGAAGATATCGAGAATGAGATAGAAAACGCACTCGGTAAGCTGCGCGCTCCACTCTTTGCCTTCAGGGCTTTTGCCGCGTTCATTCCGGAGGCGCAGCGGTTGAAAGTCGGAGAGGAAACGTATAATCGCCGCTGGGAGATGTTCAGAAATCTGAAAGTGGAAGTTGTACCGACGCTGAGAATTTCGATTGGTGGATCGTTGCCGATGGAAATCCCGCCGGAATTCCCTGTCGTGCTCGAGCATGAATCCCAGACGCGTAAAGAACGAAGGCTTTTCATCCGGTCATCGGCGTTAAGCGGCGATAATCAGGTTCCGCTCCGAATACTTGCGCGACCTCTCGCCGTGGCGCTTGGAGCCGAGGCGCAGACCATTGCCGTGGAAATGCTTTTGACACAGTACAAGGACGGAATAGATTCGGTTTACGAGTATCTTTCCAACCAATGCGAAGTTACACGCGATCAGGTTCGTGAAATCGAGGAACTTGATGATAAATTCGTAGCGGAACGAGAAAACCGTATTCGCAAGCTCGAAGAAGATATTATCCGTTCGATATCACGACGGTGTCCCGAATGTCGGCCTGATGAAAATGAGTTTGCCGAACTCCATGAAATACTATCACGATCTTTGTCCGTTGATGCCCCCTCATTACTCGATTTTCTCCAGAACCGCATGCACATTCCTCTTCACTTGATTTCAGATGAACTCGGCATAAAAAAGATTTCTTCGAATAATAGCCGATTCAACTACATGAAAGAACTTCGAAAACAAAAACTGCTGCTTATGGTTGCCGAAATAAAGGGAATCGTATTACCGGGGAAAGAATGGGATAAGGTACATGAATCATACAGTAATCTGAAACTCCCCAGAGAACTTCAATACAGTTGTAAACCATCCGACAAAGAATTGCTTCAACCGATTGCATATTGGCTGGCGGAATATGAAGTATCCATGACGGACGACGTCGGACACATGCCTCTTACAATCGAAGAACAGGCTTGCTGGAACCGCTTGAATCCGGAAAATCAACACGGAACCTGCGACGGGGATACAAACAAAGCGGTATTGAATGTGTTTATTCCATGGGTAATCGCTTTGTGTAAAAGCACCGTAGCCCTTCCCGCAGGCGATCTGCTCGATGCCCTCGATGAATTCGGTCTGGAGGAAATGATCGACGATTCCGAACCGCTAGATGAAATACGCGAGCGTCTGGAGGAGTTTCTAAAAAGATATCACGTCTCACAGATTTCCGTTGACTCGCTATTCGGCAATTGGCCCGATGTGCCGTCTAAAGAAATCGGACTGAAACAGGAATTCATTGAAAAGGTGCGTATGGATATCGACCTGCATCGCACCCGACAGCAAAGCCGTTCCAGGAAGATTGTGAAAAAATATACCGAATATGTGAGTGGACTGATCGCGGAAAACAAGGAGATTACTTCACCTATATCGGTTGTATTCCACGAATCGAAACCAAATGCATCAATAGGAGCCGCCGCGTCCCATCAGACAGACTCAAGCAAACCGTCTCCTCAAAAACAGAGAAGGAACGCGGTTGGCGAGGAAGATTTCGTAGCTGCGAATTTCAGGAACCGTGTGGTTGGGGAATGCGGAGAGAGCTTTGTGCTTGAAATTCAAAAGCTGAGATGGAAAGCATTAGCGGAAACCAATCCGGATAAAGCCCGTGTGTGTCTTGAAGAGCTTAAACGATATTACGATTTGGGAAACAAAACCGAGGATATCGAGTGGAAGACTAAATGGGACTATTTTGAAAACGTTGATCCCGCTGCATGGACAGAGGAAAAGCACTGGGCCGTTCTGCGCTCCCTGATCTACATGGCAGAATGGTCGACGAGCGCCGGATACGACATTCTCGGACTTTTTGAGGATAACGACTCAAAAGAATGGCGAATCATGCGCGTGGAAGTAAAAGCTACTCGTGGAAAAAACAAACTCGAATTTCCCATCAGCAGGAATGAACTCAAGACCGCAGGATATCATGGCGAATCATACGTTATATGGCGTGTTCTCAACATCGACCGAAAACGTATTCCAAGATATCTGCTCCTGTTCGATCCGATAAGGCTGATTAATGAAGGAAAGATAACGACTGCGGATCAGGTAACGATACTGAAGCCGAACATCGAGCCTGCGGGAAATAAAGCCGCCGGTGTTTGAATTCTGGAGGTCAAATTGATAGACATAAACACTTTCATCGAGAGAGCCACCGGCGGCAAGGAGCCGGACCGAAATTCCATGTTCAGGCCGTCGATGATCTACGACCTTCTTCATGACCCGTTCAAGGTCTGGTGTGAATTCCATGCTCCGAAGGATCAGGCTGTGGATGAGGTAAGCAGGTATGACGAAATCAAAATGAGGCGTGGCGTGGAATACGAAAACACATGGGTCGCCGAGCATTGTCCCGGTTTTCGTAAAATTGAACCCGAGTATGGTTTTCAGGCCCTGAAAAACTCCATCCAGGCAATGATGGAGGGGATTCCCGCAATTCACGCGCCCCAATTATGGCTTCTATCCGATGGTATCTATGGCAAGGCCGACGTTCTTGTCCGCAACGACGGTGCATCGTCCGATCTGGGAAACTTCCACTACAGAGTCTTGGAGATAAAAAGGTCCGGTAGCCTGAAGGAATATCAAGTTCTCCAGGCCGCGTTTTACAACAGGATACTCGGGCGGCTTCAGGGATACACACCGGAAAGATTCTCGGTCGTCCTTCGTGATAGTGAAGAAGAGATATTGTACTCGAATGTGGATTTAAAAATAGACGAAATGTTGAACAGATTTCACCGCATCAGGGACGGCGTTGAAAATCCGGAGCCGAAGGGACTCGATAAGACCGATTCGCCCTGGAGGGTTTACGGAAACCGCATGCTCCGGGAACGCATGGATTTGACGCTTTTGCCTGACGTTGGACCTGCCGGACGCACGTCTTTAAGGGAAAAGCTGGGAGTCGAAAGCATCAGAGATATTTATGGTATTCCCAGAGAAACGCTTGTTGACAAACTTGGAGAGCGGGCTGGAACGGACCTGTATTACTACACGATGGCCTACCAGAAGAACGGAATTGTTACGATTCCCGGAACAACTGTTAAGGTGCCTCATGGCCGTCGCAATATCTACTTCGACTTCGAGACATATTTATCTGATCGGAGCATGGGACGGCGAACAGAGGAAGTTCTTTTTCTTTCTGGGAAGAGGCATGGAAGACGAGCCCCGTATATTCAAAGAATTCTTTGAATACGTGGGGAACCCTGAAGGTTGCCGCTTGTTTCACTGGACCGATTTTGAAATAGGAGAAATGAGGGAAGCGACAAAGCGTCACCCCGAGATCGCTCGGGGAATCGAATCCATCATCGCGTCATGCGTGGACCTTAAAGAAGTCATAAAATCACAGGTGTATCTGCCGGTGCCCACATATTCGATAAAATCCGTGGCTCCCGCGCTCGGATTCAACTGGCGGCACAAGGATATTGGCGCAATGGAATCGATGGTTCTGTATTGGGAATATCTTGAAACCGGCGACCGGTCTAAAGTTGAAAAGGTCATCGACTATAACGAGGACGACTGCATAGCCATGGCTCGTGTGGTTGAGGCGGTGGAAAAGATGTAAGGTGAAAGAACTTATCATGGATATATTACATAAAATAACAGATATGATGGACAGAAATGATTTTCATTCTGCTCTTATACTTGTCCGTGAATTGCAAGCTAAACGTGGAACGAATCCCGCAATGCTTCATAATTCCTATGTATTTCTGATGGATATCGGCAATGCTTTATGTAATGAGTGTTTTGTAAAAGAGAGTCTTTCGTTTTTTAGTAAAACGCTTTGTGATATAAATGAGCACTCAGAAAATGCAACATTGTATTATTCACATTTAGCAAATGGATATAGCTCTCTCTATGGAATTAAGAAACGACGAAATCCATATTACTCATACTTTCGAGAAACTGAGCTTGATTATGCGAAATATTACTTCAGGCTATCGATTAAAACATCCTCTTCGGATTGTTCCCAGCATCTTCTTAAAATGCACGTCAATCTTGGTAACTGTTACGATTATGCTGGTCGTAATTTGGATGCTCTTGAATTCTATGACAAAGCGGTATGTATCGCATCGAGAGACCAATCGGTTCTCTCTACGATTGACTACGGAATGGCACTTTCAAACAGAGGTGTCGCCCTCTCTTATTTTGCATTACTGACCGAGGAGGTGAAGAGAAAATGTGATTTGATGAAAGAATCATACAAATTTATTGGGAAAGGAATAGAAATCGGAGTCTTGCCAGAAGCAAAACAGAGTTTTATCGATAGGGCTATGTTTATCGAGGCGTATATGAAGAAACACGGAT
>JAKLIR010000072.1 GCA_022709505.1 bacterium
TATCGGAAAAACAACTCTCGAAGCCGTGCTCCGCTTAAAGAACGGCGCGGACTGGGCCGCAAGCGGCAAGACAGGAGATTACGCCGCCGGCAACGGCGCCGCAATGAGAACCGCGGCAATAGGACTTATCGACTGTCTCGAACCCGACAAATTAATCGAAGATTCTTACAACGACACGATAATCACCCACAACAATCCGGAAGCGATCGCCGCATCGAAAACCGTCAACTTTTTCATTTCACGGGGAGTCTGCCGGGAAAGCAGCGAAAGCGCTTCTCCCGCTCTGATAGACGATTGCATCGCTTTCATCGGAAAATCCAAGATATCAAATCAATTGCTCACGGCGAAGGAAATGCTGGTTTCCGGTATGCCGACGGGGACGGCCGTTCATACGCTCGGAGTCAGCGGATACGTGGTCGAAACAGTTCCAAGCGCAATCTTCTGCTTCTTGAAATCTCCGGACGATTTCGAAACATCGGTTCTGTCTGCTGTCAACGCCGGAGACGACGCCGACACGACGGCCGCGATCACAGGAGCGATATCCGGCGCGTGGAACGGAACTTGGGGTATTCCGCGAAAATGGGTGGACTGTGTTGAAGGAACCGATGAAATCAGAAACATAGCCGGCAGATTATACAATCAAATGGGCTTTTGAACTTTTATTTATTCTGAGCTTCTTCCATTATCCTCAAGGCCTTCCGCAGTTTTTCTCTATCCAATTCCTTCAGTCCTTCTTTCTCAAATACCTGCGCGCCCGTGAGGATAATAAAATCCGTAATGGATAACTTTTCCTTTATTCCGAGGTTCTTCCCCAACTGACTGAGTATTATGTCCCCTATCAGCAATCCGGCGAATGCCTTTCTCATCATCGAAATGAGCCCGAGCTTCCTCGCACCCTCGCGTGCGATCTCGAGGATCTCGTCGCTCGCATGCGCTCCGGCTTCAATTTTCTTTCCGGCGATTATTATCATTTCGAGCAGTTTGTCCGCATCTTCATTGCTCAATTTTTCGAGATAGTTCATTGCAAGCTCGCCGCCGAGATCAATGAGCATCTTCAACAGTTCTTCATCTTCAAAATCCACACCGTCGTCGATCTTCTCCTCAATTTCCGGAAGGATTCCGTCGTCTCCGGCGATTCTTTCAATTTGGTCCGACGGCATTTTCACCCAACTCGTTCTTAATTCTTCCGCTATCAGGGCGGCAAGCGATTCCTTCTGCGACTTTCCTATTATCTTATCCTTTATGAAACTCACCGATTGCTTCAACGCGACATCCTCGATTTCCGATTCGTATTTCAAGTCCATCATCCTCAAAGTAATTTCCCTGATTTTTCTCTCGATCCTCTTCGTATTGGGCTTTTCCTCGAGCAACTCGTCGAACGCCTCTATCAATAGCTCAGCCATTTCGCCGAATTCCTTCTTCGATATAACGTTCAGAGACAAAGCCTCTTCGAGCGGCTTGAGCATATCGCTTTTAAGCTCGTTTATAATGTGGTTGATTTTCTTCGTTTTCATTAAAATCCTCCGAGTATCTGATTGAAGACAATTATAGTTAAAACAAATGGATAAAAAAACGATAATAATAATTGACAATTTTAGTCAACATATTATAATGTAATAAAACTGTTAGGCCGTGTACCCAAGTGGCTAAGGGAGGGGTCTGCAAAACCCTTATTCGCCGGTTCGATTCCGGCCGCGGCCTTCAATTCGTCATCGTGGAGGTTCCGCTATGAAAAGACTAAGAGAAGACATAGCCGCGATATTCAAAAACGATCCAGCAGCGAAAAGCATGTTGGAAGTCATACTATGCTACTCCGGGCTTCATGCTCTAATCTTCCATAGATTAGCTCATTTCCTGAACGAACTCGGTATTCCCGTTATTCCTCGAATGTTGTCGCAAGTGGCGAGATTTTTAACGGGTATTGAAATACATCCGGGCGCAAAGATCGGACATGGGGTGGTAATAGATCACGGGATGGGTGTTGTCATAGGCGAAACTGCTGAAATCGGAGATAATGTTTTAATATATCAAGGAGTAACGCTCGGCGGCGTTTCGCTCAACAAAGGCAAACGCCATCCCACGATAGGAAACAACGTTGTCATTGGCGCCGGAGCTAAAATATTAGGGCCGATTTCGATCGGAGACGGATCGCTAATCGGAGCAGGGTCAGTTCTTCTGAAGGCCGTACCGGCTAACAGCACTGTTGTAGGAATCCCCGGCAGAGTAGTCAATCGGGACGTTTTAAAGCAGATGCGCCCCGACATGGAGACTTCTCCCGATCCCGATGCAATGGTGCTTCAGTGCATACTCAAACGCCTTGAAGCCTTGGAAAGCAATTCACCCGACAAGAGTCTTCCATTGGAAGAAAGGAGAAAATCATGCGCGTTTCAACGAGAGGGAGATACGGAGTTAGGGCAGTGCTTGACCTCGCGTTGAACAACAACGGCGAACTCGTATCGATCTCGACAATTTCCGAAAGACAAGGTATATCCCAGCCTTATCTCGAACAGATTTTCAATAAATTAAAAAAAGACGGCATCGTACTCAGCAAGCCCGGTCCCGGCGGCGGATATTCTCTCGCCAAGGATCCATCCGATTTAACCATCGGCGACATAATAAGGTCTCTCGAAGGCTCTCTCGCACCGGTTAAGTGTGTCTCGGAAAACGAGGCCGATGCGTCGTGTCCGAGAATGGATATTTGCGCCACTCGATTATTATGGCAAAAGCTCGGCGATGACATAGAGCGCTTTTTCGACTCGATCACAGTCGATCAATTGAAAAGAGAAGCGGAAGCGTCTGCTAAAAAGCCGAAGGCTAAATCCAAACTTTAGAGTCTATATGAAGCGTCTTCTTCTTCATGCATGTTGCGCGCCTTGTGTTCCTTATGTTTACTTCGAGCTCGCCTCATCCTACGATGTTTCTCTTTTCTTTTCCAATGCGAATATCCAGCCGCTCGAAGAATATTCGTTGCGTCTTGATGAAATTAAAAGGTTTTCTGAAATAAATTCCATAGAACTTTTCATAGACAAATACGGCGCCGATGAATGGAATAACGCTGTTTCCAATTTTGAAGACGAACCAGAAGGCGGCAGGAGATGCGAGGTGTGCTTTTCATTCAGATTGAACAGAACAGCGAATAAGGCCGCCGAACTCGGATTCGATTTATTGACGACCACTCTGACCGTCAGCCCTCACAAAAATTCAAAACTCATCAATGAGATCGGAAGAAGAGTCTCCGAGCCTCTCGGTGTGGTATATTTGATTTCCGATTTCAAAAAAAAGGATGGATTTAAGAAGAGCGTCGAGATGAGCAAGCCATACGATTTCTACAGACAAGACTATTGCGGCTGCATACACAGTCGAAGAAAATGAACGATTTAATATACATGCTTTTATCTGATTTCAACTTAGATATTCTGTCAAATCATCACAGCTTAAAGATAAATTCCCAATTTCAGGGGACTTCGGATAGAATACATTTGTTGACACATTGATATTTTGATTTTATTATGCTGAAAATTTTCTTTTCGAGCCTGTTCAAGGTATGGAGCCATGGAACCGGAGAAACTTGCGGATGTAAACGAGAAACTCGCATCTCTAATGAGAAAGGCTTTTGCGGGTGGAACGGAAGTCAGGTTCGATAATCCCGGGCTGAAAACTTGCTGGATGATGTTCGAATGTAAGAAGGAATCCTATTGTCCATTGAGCGGCAAATCCGGACAAAGGTGCTGGCAAATACTCGGCTCATTCTCGGAAGAAGGCGGTTGCTGCCATCTTCCCAATATATTGGACTGCCGCAAATGCGACGTCTATCAGGCGAGCATAGGCGGCGACACAATGACGGACATAGGCGAAACCTTCAATAACATGATGCACCTTATTGAAAGAACGCAGGGAAGAATGGTTGAGATGGAGAAACTCGTAACGACGGGAAAGCTCGCCGCGAGCGTCGCTCATGAAATCAACAACCCGCTTTTCGGGATTTCAAACTACGTGGATTTGATCCTCGCCCGAAACTCGGGCGATGAAAAAACAGTCCATTACATCAACATAGTAAAGGAAGCCATAAACCAGATACGGATGGTCACGAGAGGATTGCTCGAACTCGCGAAACCAAGAGCCGCACAGCCTTCCGATTCCGACCTCCATCACGAAATCGATAGGGTGATATCCCTTATCGCTCCAAAAGCCGCGAAGCAAAAGATATCCATTGTTAGAATTTTTTCCCCCGACGTTTCCTATGTCTGGATGGACCGCGAAAGTATGCATCAGGTATTTCTGAACTTGGCGATCAACGCCATCGAGTCAATGCCGTCAGGCGGAGAACTGACAATCTTAACATCTATAAAAAACGCAAATGTGGAAATTGTTTTTAAAGACACCGGGCACGGGATTGCGGAAGAGGATCTCCCAAGGGTTTTCGACCTTTTCTTCTCTAAGAAAATGAAGGGGCTCGGCACCGGAATCGGATTATATACTGCAAGACGCATCCTTGACGACCACGACGGACTTATTACTGTCGAAAGCACTCCGGGGCAAGGGACTTCATTCACGGTTTCTTTCCCTAAAGCCCGTGACATTTGAGGTGTATTTTGAAGATCAACATTCTAATAGTCGATGACGATCCCTTTGTTAGAGAATCGCTTTCGGAACGCCTCTTTATCGAAGGGTACGGAACAATGAGCGCGAACGATGCGGACGAAGCCATCGCAGCAATATCTTCCACGACTCCGGACATTGCGATCTTAGACGTGAATCTACCCGGAATAAGCGGCATCGATCTACTTGAAAAAATAAAGGCGATATCCCCCGAAATCAGCGTCGTCATTCTCACGGGCTACGGCTCCGTTCAGGATGCGGTCGATGCAATGAAGAAAGGCGCCGACGATTATTTGCTCAAGCCATGCTCCATCGATGAATTGAATATCGTTCTGAATCAGATCATAAAACAGCGGAATCTCAAGAATGAGAACATCGAACTGAAGAGACAACTCGAAAAATACAGAGGAGTTTCGGCCGCGGGAATGATCGGCCGGAGTTCCGCGATGCGGCAGGTTTATGAACGCATAGAAGCCGTGGCAAAGAGCGAGTCAACCGTACTGATCATAGGTGAAACGGGAACCGGGAAAGACCTTGTCGCGCACGACATCCATAAACAAAGCTCCAGAAAAGACCGCCCCTTCGTGAAGCTCGATTGCGCGGCGCTTCCCGAAACTCTTCTCGAAAGCGAACTTTTCGGGCACGAAAAAGGCGCTTTCACAGGCGCATCGAAAAGCCTCACCGGCAGATTCGAACAGGCCAACGGCGGACTGCTATTTCTCGATGAAATCGGAAACATGTCTCTCGCCACGCAGGCGAAACTTTTAAATGTCATTCAAGACAGGGAGTTCACGAGAATCGGCGGCGATCACAAAATAAGCGTTGACATCAGATTGTTATGCGCCACGAACACCGACCTCGAACGAGCAGTAGCGAAAGGTGAATTTCGAGAAGACCTCTATTACAGATTGAACGTGGTGCCGATAAGAGTCCCTCCGCTCAGAGAAAGACGCGACGACATCCCCATTCTCGCAAGTCATTTTCTCAACAGGTTTCAAACTTCCAATAACCGCGGCCCCATGACTATATCAAGGGACGCTCTCGATCTATTGTATTCGTTCAATTGGCCGGGTAACGTACGTGAACTTGAAAACGTCGTCGAACGGCTTGTGATCCTGTCAAAGGGAAATGAAATTACCGTTTCGAATCTTCCTTCAAGGATTCTTAACATTGAAAAGAAGAACGTTCCGTTTTCGCCGCACATAGAAATGAAATCCGATGAAACGCTGAGAGAAGCGGTGGAATCCTTCGAGGCGCAACTTATCCACGATACTCTCGATGAAATGAATGGAAGCCGGGACAAAACCGCATCGAAACTCGGAATCAGCAGAATCACCTTGTACAACAAAATGAAAAGATATGGATTTCTCGATTCGGATTAAATCAGGATTGACTATCTGATAATTCTGATACGGTTCAGCGGCCAGAAGCGAATCCACGCCTTAGCCATGATTTTTCCCCTCGGCAGCGGCCCCCAAAGATGGCTGTCATTGCTGTTATTTCTGTTGTCTCCCATCATAAACAAAGTTTTCGCTGGGAGTTTCAGAGCCGGCATGTCGTACATGGGTGGTTCCATAATATAAGGTTCTTTTATCGGTTTGTGGTTCACATATACGGTTAAATCTCTAATTTCCACCGTATCGCCGCCCGTCGCCATAACGCGTTTTATGAAATTCGTCTGAGTTTTCCATCTGAACGTATGGAACGGGAGCCGAAGAAGATGATGTTCATATTCACCTTGTCTTCTGAATATGGCGATCTCTCCGGGTTTCGGGTCTCTCAATCTATACGGGAACATCAGACCGATGACTCTATCTCCCTCATATAGGGTCGGCTCCATCGAACCTGATGGAATGTAATAGGTCTGAAGAATGAAAGGACGAATCAATCCGAACGCTATTATGAATGCAAGCACAACCGCTTGAATCAGATCTCTTATGTACTGGGCCGGAGTCGGCTTAACAAATATGAAAGCTTCTTTCGCCGCGAGGGAGGTTGAAACTAATATCTTGGTTTTACCCGTCGGCCGGCGGGGCTTGAACTTAAACGTAACCCCACCCGGCCTGCTTATCTTCTGATCCTTCACCTTCTGCTTCGGACAAGAGAAATTCACCGGTATTTCATCCCTAATGCTCTTGCCGTTCTTGTCCCTGACGATACATTTCACGCTAACTTCATGGGCGCCGTCGGAAACAACCGCATCCGTTTTCACCTCTACATCGATCCTGAATCCGGTTTCCTGATTGGTCCCCATCTGGATGAGCTTATTTAGATTCTTTTTTCGTCGCAAGCCGTTCTTTCAGTCTTGCGGATTTGCCCGAAAGGTTTCTCAGGTAGTACAGCTTCGCTCTTCTGACCTTGCTGTGTTTTGTAACCTCGACCTTGTCAACTCTCGGCGAATGGACGAAAAAAGTCTTCTCGACGCCCACCGAGAAAGACACTTTTCTGACGGTGAAGTTCTTGTTCACGCCGGTGCCCTTCATGCGGATGACGATGCCTTGATAGACTTGGATTCTTTCCTTGCCGGCTTCGACGATCTTGTGGTGCACCTTCACCGTATCGCCGATCTCGAATTTCGGAATATCTTTTCCCTTCTTAAGATAATCCTTTTCAAACATTTCCATTGCCTTCATAATGCTCTCCTTATTTTAGACGGTCGCCGGCTCTTCATCGGATTCAACCGCCGCCGGCTGTGCCTCGCCCTTTTATACTTTTTTATCTTTCAAACCTCTTACGAACTTTATTTCATCCTCTGACATGTCGGCCGCTTTCAGCAGGTCCGGACGCCTGAGGCTTGTTATCTCGAGTCGTTTCATCCTGCGCCACTTTTCGATCTCGGCATGGTGTCCGCTCAGCAGCGCCGCCGGTGGTTCAAGCCCGTTGAACACCGCCGGTTTCGTGTAGAGAGGATACCCAAGCAAGTCTTCTTCAAACGAATCCTTTTCGGCGGATTCGAGATTCCCGAGTACTCCGGGTATGAACCTCGATGCGGCGTCTATCATGCACATCGCCGGGAGTTCGCCGCCTGTCAGGACGTAATCTCCTATCGAGACCTCGTCCGTGACGCAAGCGTCTATGAACCTCTGATCGACTCCGCCGTAGTGCCCGCAGATGACTATCCACTCATGTACGGCCGCATATTCCTTCGCGACTTCCGATTTGAACATCCTTCCTTGCGGAGATGTCAGCACCACGGGGACATTCGCCGACTTCTCCTCTCTGATTTGCTTCTTCACCTCCGATACGGCTTTATACAGAACGTCGGGTTTAAGAACTATCCCCGCTCCTCCTCCGTAAGGCGTATCGTCAACGGTCTTGTGCTTGTCATCCGCGAAATCTCTCAGATGCCAAGCCTTCACCTTCAATAATCCTTTTTCAGAAGCTCTGCCCATGATGCTTGAAGCGGCGAAAGCTTCTATCAGATCGGGAAAAAGAGTTATCACATGTACGATCATGAAATGTAGGCTCGATCGATAATCATCTTTTTCTCTCTCACGTTCACCTCGAGCACGCATTGTCTGATCGCCGGGATGAGCAACTCCTTGCCGTTTGCCTCAGACCGTATTCCGTAGATATCGTTCGCCGGATTCCCGTAAACCGTTTCCAGCGTTCCGACTATCACGCCGTTCTCGTCGAATACCGTCATCCCCTCGAGCTGGTAGATGTAGTATGTATCCTCCTCTTCGATGTCAGGCACCTCGCTCTCCGGCACCTGTAATATCTTTCCTCTGAGCAAATCGGCTTGTTCGCGCGTGTCGATTCCCTTGATTTTCAACAGCACACGATCCGGTTGATACTTTACATCCTCCAACTCGAACTGCTTCTTTTCGCCGGTTTTCGGATCGGTCAGAAAAACTCTCTCTATGCTCGAAAACCTTTCCGGGACATCCGTCTGGGACACCACCTTCACCCAGCCCTTCACCCCATGCGGCGTGCTTATCAATCCGATGTTGACGTACCCGTTCATCCGAGCAGTTCGATCGAAACTTTCTTGCCTTCTTTAACCGCGGCCGCTCTGACGATCGTCCTTATCGCATTGATTATACGGCCGTGCTTTCCGATCACTTTTCCCACGTCGGATTCCGCGACCTTTATTTCGTAAACGATCGCCTTCTCGCCTTCAACCTCTGAGATGGACACTTCATCGGGCTTGTCCACTATGGACTTCGTAAGGAGCTCAAGCAATTCCTTCACTGAGAACACCTCCGTTCACATCAACTCGTGGTAGCTGCTTGTTCCTTCTTCAGAGAAATTCCTTTAACCGCTAAAAGCTTCTTCACCGCATCCGTCGGCTGCGCTCCATTTTTGAGCCATCCCAGAATCTTCTCCTCTTCGAGGACGATCGACTCCGGATACTTCGCCGGATTGTAGTGACCGAGAATTTCTATGAACCTGCCGTCCCGGGCCTTGGCTTCTTCCGCCGCAACGATCCGGTAGTGCGGTTTCTTTTTCGCTCCCATTCTCGTCAATCTGATCTTTACTGACACCTTTTCACCTCCTGATGATCCTGTTTATCACATGAATCTCCCAAGGTTCATTCCTTGGAATTTACCTTTCTGCATCTGTCCGATCATCTTTTTCATCCAATCGAACTGTTTCAACAAATGATTTACTTCCTGCACCGTAACCCCGCTACCCTTTGCAATCCTTCTCTTCCTGCTTGCGTTGATGATCGACGGGTTCCTTCGTTCTTCCGGAGTCATCGAATAAACTATGGCCTCCACCCTACCCATCTGTTTGTCCGCAAGCTCGTCCGGAAGCTGCTTCTTCAACGCCCCGAGACCCGGGATCATCGAGAGCACGTTCGTTATGGAACCCATCTTCTTCACTTGTCTTATTTGAGCGAGAAAATCCTCGAAATCGAATTGCTCTTTCCTTAACTTCTGTTCGAGTTTCTTGGCTTCCTCGACATTCACGGATTCCTCAACACGCTCGATGAGGCTCATCATGTCTCCCATGCCGAGGATCCGTGAAACGAATCTGTCGGGATGGAACGGCTCGAGCATGTCGAATTTCTCGCCGGTTCCGATCAGCTTTATCGGTTTGCCGGTCGTTTGCTTAACCGAAAGAGCGGCGCCGCCCCGGGTGTCTCCGTCCATTTTCGTCAGGATGATTCCCGTTACCCCCACCGGATCGAACGAAGTCGCGATGTTCACGGCGTCCTGTCCGGTCATACCGTCGAGCACGAGGAGCACTTCCGTCGGGTTGACCGCTGAAATGATGGCTTTGATCTCGTCCATCATCTTCTGGTCAACATGCAGACGGCCGGCGGAGTCCAGAAGAAGAATATCGTAATCGCCGTCGATTCCGCGTCTTACAGCCTTTCGGGCGATCGATACGGGATCGTTGTCGCCATCAGGAAAATAGAAATCCATCTCGGTTTTCCCGGCGACAACTTTCAACTGTTCGATGGCGGCGGGACGATAAATATCCAACGGCGTCGCGAGAACTTTTTTATCTTTTTTGCTGAGTGTTAATCCCAATTTGCCGCATGTCGTGGTCTTGCCGGAGCCCTGAAGCCCGCACATGAGATAAACCGACGGTTTAGACGAACTCGTTTGAAGTCCGGCAAGCTCTCCGCCGAGAAGGCTTATCAGGTTGTCTCTAACGATTTTGAAAAACTGCTGATGCGGAGTGAGGCTCTTGAGTACTTCCTCCCCCATGGCCGCCTGCTTGACGTCGGCAATGAATTTCTTAACCACTTCGAAATTCACATCGGCGTCGAGCAAGGTGAAACGAAGCTCGCGCAGTGCATCCTGCACGTTCTTTTCCGATATACGGCCTTGGCCGCTGAGCTTACGGAATACTCCGCTCAGTTTTTCCGAAAAACTTTCAAGCATGTCATAATCGGGCAATTTCGATAATTGCCCCCAAAAAATATCGAAAGTATAGTTTAGTCCCCTGAATATAGTTTGTCAATTATAGAAATGAATAGAATTATTGAGGAAATAAAACAGTTTTTCATTACATCTGCGGGCGTTTCCTGTCGGCGTCGCGACAGATCACAGCCGCGAAATAGCCGGCGCCGAAACCGTTGTCTATA
>JAKLIR010000073.1 GCA_022709505.1 bacterium
CATCATGTTGAACTTGAACAGAAGATATATGAAGCCGTCGAGTATGAGGAAAGTGACGGTTCCGCGAACGATGCCGAAGAGCCACGCTCCGAGGATGTAATGCCTGCCGCTCACCGGCGCCACGATCGTGTGTTTCATACTCTTGCTCCACATTTCGAAAAGAAGCGAATAAGAGACATCGAGCTGGCAGGTCTGAAGCACGCTCATCGCGATCACGCCGGAAAGCACGACCGACACGTTTTTATCCCCGGGCTTAAGGAAAGCAAGCATGAATCCGATCGAAAGCACCGCGATGAACGGCCAATAGACCATATCAAGAAGCATGAAGATGTTGCGCCGCATCATGGTGAAGTTGCGGTATGTGAATGCGAACGTCCTTATCAGCTCACTGCGTAAGTTCAAGGAACACATCCTCCATAGTCGGCTGGGCGATCTTGAACTCCACCTTTTTCTTCAATTCCTCAGGCGAGCCCTCCGCGACGATGCGTCCCTCGCGAAGGAACACCACTCCGCCGCATAGCTCATCCACCTCTTTCATGTAGTGCGTTGTGAGCAGAATTGTTATCCCTTTCTCGGCGTGGATATCGCGGATGATCGAGCGGATCTTTATCGCCATGTTCGGGTCGAGCCCGAGCGTCGGTTCGTCGAGGAAAAGTATCCGAGGATCGGTGATGAACGATTTCGCGAGCGCCACTCTCTGTTTCGTGCCCGTGGAAAGTTCGTCGTAGCGGGTTTTCCGGTACTCTTCGAGTTCCATCATCGAGATCAGCTCTTCGATCTTTTCGCGCCGTTTCTTTTTGGGGATGCCGTAGAGCATTCCATAGAAAGAAAGGTTTTCCACCACGTTCATGCTCCACATGAAATTCGGGTGGCCGCTGCAGAGGTTCATCATCCCGCGAACGTATTGAGGCTCTCGGACTACGTCGTGTCCGAAAACACGGATCGTACCGCGATCCGGCGATATCAGATTCGATATGAGCGAGAGCAGAGTGGTTTTTCCCGCGCCGTTCGGCCCGAGAACTCCGAATATTCCGCCTTCCGGCACACATAGCGACACGTCTTCCAGAACGAGTTTTTTCTTTCGCCCCATGAACCCGGAAGCGTATGTTTTCGATATGTTGTCTATTTCAATTGCGTCCCGCGCCATTTATGCTCCCAACGCTTTTGTGCCAACCGTGTCATTGACAAAATATAAGCCACTCCGATATATAAAAAAAGGAATAATCATTAAAAGAAGCAATCATTCGCTCCGTATGACGCTGCACCGGATAAGGCGTGTGATTACCGTCGCGTATGAATACGGGTATAATTGAATGAAATATCACTTGGAGGAGATATGGAGGCGCGAGCGATACGATCGGACCGAATAAGGGTGTTCAAAGGAGCGGTCGCGATAGTGACCGGCGGCGCATCCGGGATAGGGTTGTCGCTCGCGAAAGAGCTTGCGAATCGCGGAGCGAGTGTTGTGATAGCAGACAAAAATATTGCCGAAGCGCAAAAAGCCGCTGCGAAAATCGCGGAAGGTGGAAGGTCGGTTGTCGCCGTAGAGGTTGATGTTACTGATTACGCATCGGTCGAGAAAAACGTTCGCGAGGTGTTCGACGCCGAAGGGCGCCTTGATTATATGTTCAACAACGCTGGAATCGGGGTGTGCGGACTCATGAAGGATTTTACCATCGATGACTGGAGGAAGGTGATCGATGTGAATTTGATGGGAGTGATAAACGGAGTGCAGGCGGTGTATCCGCTGATGTTGGATCAGGGGTTCGGCCACATTGTGAATACGTCCTCCATGGGAGGCCTCGTTCCGTTTCCGCTTACGGGCAGTTACACTGCGTCGAAGTACGCGGTAGTCGGGCTATCCAAATCCTTGAGAGTTGAAGCGATGGACGGCGGGGTGCGTGTCAGCGTTGTTTGTCCCGGCGTTGTGAGAACGCCTCTGCTCAAAGGGAAGGGCGACAGCGTTCTTCTTTACGATGTTCCGGAGGACAAGGTCGAACAATCGTGGAAGAGAACTTTTCCCGCAGATCCGGATCGTTTCGCCCGGAGTGTCTTGGATCAGGTCGGAAGAAACAAAGCGGTGATCATAGTCCCGGCATGGTGGAAAATATTGTGGTGGATGGAGCGTAGTTCTCCCACGCTGATGTCGATGCTGATGAAGAAACAATTCTACGATGTCGCGATTAAGGATTTGAAAGACTACATCCCCGGCTTTAAAAAATAGAGACGGTCGTTTCCAAGAATCGCTCCGGATTCTTATTCCGAATAAGCTTTTTTATAGTAGGCGTCAAAGTAGGCGCAGGCGTTTTTTCTCATGTCGAGTCCGACGGACGGATTCGAGTCGATCCTTAGGTAGGCTGGATTCCCGGCGGTGTATGGCGGCCATTCGGGAACTTCCTCCGCGGCGGGGATTCCGTCTCTCGCGAAACTCGTCCATAGAGAGATGACTTTTTTCGAGAGTTTCAGATTTTTAGAGGACGAAAAGTTCAGCCCCATGAAAGAAAAGTTGCCGAAAACGAAAGGGAGTTCGGCGGCGTGGAACACACCCATGTCGTTGAGCATGCCTCGGTCGTCCGGGCTTTTCTCGAATTGGTATTGATAGACGGTTGCGCCGTTCGCCGCGAGCTGCCACACGTGAATGACCGACGGGCACGCGTATATCATGTCCGTGAATATAGCCGAGTATGCGCGCCTCGGCGTCTTATATGATTCGAAAGGATATCTTGCTTTGATCCCGTCAATGTCGAGGTCGAGGTTGAGCCCCTTTTTCGCCCACCCTGCGTCCTCGGTAAGCGTCGAATCGAATTCATTCCTATCTTTCAGCGGGCGGGACATCGCGGTGAGGTCCGCTTCGTCTCTGTTCGATCCTATTATGATTTTAATTTCTTTGTTGAACTTGCCTTCGGCGAAGAGGCGGTATGGATTTGTGAAGACTATCCTGTCGTCCATCACAGTGTTGATGTCGTATATTTCGACAGTGCCGCCGCGGGGCGTCATGGCTTCGTTCGAGGCGGCCATCACTTCTTCCGCTTTTGCGCGGCGCAGGCAGGCGGCCGCGGTTTTCGCTTCCGCGCACCGGAGTTTTTTCGCAATGCTCATCGCCGCGTCTTCATTGGTTTTCAGCGGCGCGCCCATGAAAAGCTGAGGCCCGCTTTCTATGATCGCCTTATCGAACAGCCCGCGTGATAGCGGCGACAGTAGGTGCGCGGCGACGCTCATGCCTCCCGCGGACTCACCGAAAAGCGTCACGTTCGCCGGGTCGCCTCCGAACTGCGCGATGTTCTTCTTCACCCATTTCAGAGCGGCGATCTGGTCGTATAGAGAGTAGTTGCCCTCATATCCTTCGCGGTCGCGGAGCGCCGGGTGCGCGAGAAGTCCGAACGGCCCGAGCCTGTAGTTGATGGTCACGAGGATTACATTGCCGCGAAGGGCGATCTGGGTCCCGTCGTAGAGTTCCCAGCTTCCCGCGCCCGACATGAGCGATCCGCCGTGGATGAAAACCATTACCGGCAACCCGCCGCCGGAAGACCCGGCCGGACGCCAGATGTTCAAATAAAGGCAGTCCTCGCTTCCCTCGTAAGACGTTTTCTCTCCGTTGCCGAAAAGAGAAAAAGTTTTTTGCATGCATACGTCCCGGAAGTGATCCGCGGCGAGCACTCCCTTCCAAGGTTTCGGCGCCTCGGGCATGGCCCATCTCAGCGCGCCGACGGGGGGCGCGGCGTATGGAATCCCTTTGTATGAACATACGGGAACTTTCGGATTAAGCGTTCCCGAAACCGACCCCTGCGCAGTCTTGACCACGGCGCATTCTGCTGCTTCGGCCGATATCGCCTTCACCTGTGGAAAAATGAAAATACACAACACGAGAGATGCTGATAAGAGGTTCAGAAAGAATTTCCGGTTCATGGTTCTCTCCATTGCACGAACATAAATTTCCGGCTCAAGTTTAAATATATCTCCGACCCGCATAAATGTTGATACCACGAGACTGAAAAATAAATATGTTTGCGAATTAAGTTCGACGGGACACCGAAGAGAACTCGGCGACGCGAATAAGATAAGAGTCGATTGTGCGCCGGACCGGAGTTTTATATATAATTCATACATGATGGCATTGAAACGACGGAAAAGGGGCTCGTGCGGCGAATGAAAACAAAATCAAGACTGGCGATAGCTTTCACATTTATCATGATGAACTTTTCGATTTGCGGCATTGCATCGGCCCAACAGATCATGAAAGGAGAATCGGCGAACTGGTACAAGGCCGATCTACATACACATCACACCTATTCTGACCCGCTTGAGACAACCGCTACGGCTTATGAAAAAACGGGGTATCAATTCGTTGTGTTATCGACGAAAGACATGCAAACACCGCTGAATGTCAGAAAACAATCAACTCCGGGGATGCTTGTTGTCGAAGGTGTCGAGCAGGCGTTTATAACGAGAAAGAACATGCTCGGACACGTGATCGCTTTCCCGATAAAAGCGCCGTATCCGGTTACGACGGCGTGGTCCCTCAAGGAAGGCTACGAAAAACTGCGGGCAAAAAACAAGAATGTGATACTCGGAGTGAACCATCCTCACGACAAGCGATGGACGCTCGAAGATATCATCGAAGCGTCGGACGAAGGAGTGCGTCTCTTCGAATTGAACTCAATCGACATGAAGCACGGAGAATTCGAAACGGCGTTGTGGGATCAGGCGCTGGCCGAGGGCGCGCGGATGTACGCGACGCTCACGAACGACGTGCACCACATGAACGACGTGGACGCGTATGGATACATCATGGTGCGCGCAAAGGAACTGTCGCTGCCGTCGATCGCGGAAGCGATAGTCGCGGGCGACTTTTACGCGAAGGAGTCGGAATGCAAGGTGACTCCGGTGGAATACAACATCGCCGGCTCGGCGAAAAAGCGCACGCTTGAAATCATCGCGCCCGGCGCCGCTGAAATCACTGTAATAGCCGATGGCTCGAAGGTGGCGAATTTCAAAGAGAACAGAGCTTCCTACAAATTAAAAGGGTCGGAGAAATATGTAAGAGCGGAGATATCGGACTCGAACGGTCGTTATATTTTCATGCAGCCGTTTTTCTTTTCGAAGTGATGTACCGCAGTGTGTTCGCCGCTATGAACATTGCGCCGGATTCGGCGCGCTATTGACGAATCCGGTTTTAGTGGAGCGACTTGACTGTTCTGCCCACGATAGCCGGATCTGGCGGGGGTGTTATTTTCCTGAAGTTTTCAACCTTGGTCCAACCTTCCCATTTCTTCCATGAAGAACCTTGATTCAGGAGATCGATCATGGTTTTTAGCTCGACCGGAAGTTTTCTTTTCCAATCTTCGAGTCGGGCTTTCGCCTCTTTCCGGCCTTCGGGGGAAGTTGCGGGATTCTTTTTGTCGTCGAATGCTCTCATCGTTTCCGCCGAGGCCTGATACAGCTTGAGGTCTTGAAGATAAATGCGCGCCGGGAAGAGTATTTGATCGTCGTAGAGAAGGCGTGCGTCCGACGGGACTGACGCCGCCGCTTGTTCCGCTGAAGCGAGAGACGCCTCCGCGAATCCCATGGCTCGCGCGACGGTGGACGTATCGGTTTTCTCAGACTGCATCAATTTCAGTTTTGTGACTATTTCATCGGTCATGTCCATGACTTTAGTGAAGCCGCCGATTTCCGCATTAGCTTTATGCAGCATTTTCAGACTGTTAATGATTTCGCCCGACGCCGCTGCACCGAAATATCGTGTCGCCCATTCCTTGTAAAAAGCTTCGGGGTTGAAAGCGGCGGGATTCCATGCCGCGCGTCCGCAAGCTTCGAGGTTCAGAATGAAATGTTTGAAGTCCTGTCCGTTCACGAAGTAGTTCGCTGTCATTCCGCGCTTGACGGCTTCGGTCGTTACCTCTTTGATCCTCTCGGGGTACGGGTCCTGCATGACGTGATTCAGGTAATATCCCGCGTGAACGTATATGCCGAATTTGTGATTTTTGAAATCCGACGGCCATTCCGAGTAAACTGCGTATCCGTTGTCGGCCCAGAGCATATCGATTTCATTCGACGGATTGAAAGCGTCCCGCCGCCACATGTCGCGCCCCTCCGCCCAGAGGTCGCAGATCACTTTTCCGCCGGGCCTGTATTCATCCACTAAAACCTGAAGGCCGTTGAACATCTTTGTCATTAGCGGGCCGGGGTCCGTTCCGGCGGCGATCTCTTCCTGACACGCGTAGCCTTTGTCCCACCACGGGTCTCTCGGCCTCTGAAGGAACAAGTCTGCTTTCCCCAGCGGCGTTTCCTTTAAATAATATTCGTAAACGGCCATCCAGTCCTCGTGGTATTCGCCGAGGCAGATCTTATCGTAAGGAAGATGGTGAAACTCCCAGCCGAGATACATCGGCACTTGCACGAGCATCCCCTTGCCGTGCGCGTAATCGATGATCTTCGAGATGAGGTCGAGGTCGGTTTTATATCCGGGGAACTTTTCTTTATAATACTGCCAGTTCCAGAATTCGGCGCGCCCGAGCGTGTCGTGAAGATCGATGTAGTTGTACCTCATTCTCGCGAGCGAATCGATCATCTCTTTCCACGTCTCGAACTCGATTATCAGTTTTTTGCCTTTCCAGTTGGCGATCATGTCGTCGTCGTTGTCGAAGTAGCCTCTCAGGGGGAACACGGGCGGTTTCTCCCGGATCGCCGAAGCAGGCATCGGGGGCGACTTCTTTTTCGGCGGTGTTTTTCCAGTCCAGTATTCGTTGGGATCGACGCCGAGGAAACGGTTGGAATATTCGTACGCGCCATAGAGGACGCCGCGAGCGTCGGCGCCGGCGATCACCACAGTGTTCTTCGCGGGGAACGGTTGAATCACGAACGCTTCCGGCCCCGGATCGGCGGTTGAAATTTTCATTTTACCCATTGACGCGAGAGCTTTGATGCTTTTGTTCGTTTCGGCCGTTCCGACGATGAAGATCATGCCTTTGTTCCGGGTCGCGGCCGCGGATTTTTCCGAAACGGTTTTGACATCCGCTCCGCACACGCGAGAAATGTCTTTCGCGAGTTCTCCCGCCGCGTTTCTTTCGACCGCGGTCGCGCGCTCGCCGTACACGACTGTTATTTTCACGCCCGTCGCGCGACACGTCGCACTTGCGCAAGCGAGAGTGATCGCCGCTGAAATTAGAAAAAAAAGTATTTTACGCATCGTCGCCAACTCTTCTTTATTGTTTTCGCCATGTTCTATTCAATAAGAACGAGGCCGTAAAAATTCCGGTCGTCTGAATCGTCTCTCACCACGTTTATCGGGAACCCGTTTGCTCGCGCCGTTGTGAACACATCGATGCCGCAGGCCTCCATGGATGGTCTCGCGATCTCAGGTTTTTTACATGTCTCCAAATCGCACTTTTTGCATAAATTGCATGGGCCGGCGCCGAACCCCAGCGTTTTGTGATAGCCGTCGAGAAAAATCATTCGTTCGAGTTCCAAAACGATTTTCTTTACGTTCGCGTTGGCTTTGCAATGGATGAGCAACGCTTTCGAGTAACAGTCGAGCACGCTTTGGGTTTCCGCCGGAGTAGGCGATTTCGGCGGGCAGCAGTGACTCGAATTGTAGCCGCCGCATCCGTAACGGCATTTCATTCTGACCCAAGCCGAGGTAACAACGCTATCGGTGTTTATGATAGCAGCATCTTCAGCGCCCATTTCCACCGCTTTGCCGACAAATTTCTTTATTTTCATTTCTCACACTCCGCGCGTGTGCTTCAGCCTATCATTTCCATGAAGCCCTGAAGCCTCGTTATGAGTTGCCCCTCGAAATAGTTCGACGGATCAACGCAATCGACATCGAGATTTATAAAAGGTACGCCGATCCGGTTCAAGTCGTCCTTCATCAACTGCCTCATGCCGCAGTTCTGGCGACAACCCCAATGGGACGGGTTTATCGCACCGTGAACTCCGTACTCGCCGGCGAGTTCACGGAGTATTCGAAGCCGGTGCTCCACCGTTCCGTTCAGGGGATGCTCGATCTGGCGTGCGGCGAGCCCTTCGAGAGGCCTGTCCTCATCGAGGTCGTCCCAATAAATATGGTTCAGTTCGTCTATCACGATCTTTGCGCCGAATTCGTCCTGAAGGTAATCGAGAAGCTTGTTTTTGAATTGAATTCTATTCTGCACCCAAAGGAGCCTGTATCTTTCTTTCGGAAGGTTCGCGCAGGAGTCCGCCGCGTTTTCTCTCGCTTCGTCGAGGAATGTTGCGGCTACATCGACGCCTTCGTCGCTCCCCATCAGCAGGGCGAAGACGATTTGAAAATTCTTCAGGGTTTCGCTCGTGATCGGCGCGGGTGTTTTTTTGCAGAGGTCGTATAGGTCGCGAACGAGGCGAACCGCTCTGTTCGATTTCGCGGCTGCCGTGCGCAGTCTGTCGATGTCGAATTCTTTTCCCGTAACTCTCCGTATGTATTCGATCATGGCGTCGTACTGTTTCACGAGATAGTCGATTTTTTCGCGATCGGCCGGAGGGTAGGGGATATCGAGAACGAACAGTTCCGAGCCGAAACTCCGTGCAATGTTAGAGATAGTTTTCACCCCGCCGTCGCATGGGGTTGTGGCGCCGATCAGAAGGTCGGGCTTCCCGAGCAACCCCTGTGCGCCCGCTCCTATCAATGCCCGGTGATAGGAGCATCCGTCAACAGGATATCCGAGTTCTTCGGCTTTTCTCAAAAACGCCGGGCTTTGTCCCGTCCCGGCGAGCATCGCTCCTATAAATTCGATGAAAACCGCACCGACATCCATCGCCTGAAAAATTTCAAAAGGAACGAAAACCCCCGTCCAAGCGCTCGCGTATCCGGGATCGAAAAGTTTCTGTCCGATCCTCCCCGTTTCATAAGCGAACAACCGTCTGCTCGTTTTCTTTTCCGAGATTTTGCGGTCGAGGGAATCGACGAGATCGTCAAAATATGATTTTAGATTCATTTTGTTTGGGGCGAACGTCGGTCGCCGGCCGAGTGCCGGCGTCTCCCGCCCGTCCTCGCTCTATCCTTTCAGCATTTCGACAAACGCTTGTATCCTCGTATCGATCTGCTCCGAACCGGACGAATAGTCGCTTTCGATGAAAAGAGCCTTGGTTCCCTCGCGGCGCAGCATCTCGCGTATTCGCTGATGGTTGTATAGATGCGTGTCGCAGAATTTCAGAGAGCATACGATCACGCCGTCCGGCTTGAGTTCGCTCACAAGGCTCTCAAGGCGGTCAACTGTGTCCGGAATGCAAATCATTCTCGGGCAAGGCGTCTTCAGGAGGTACATCTCCGCGAGGGCTTCGACTGGAGATTTGTGATCGTCATATATGCCGACATTCGTAAAGCGGAGGCCGGTGCACAGGTCGAGAGCGATCGCCCGTACGCCGAATTTTTCGATGCGGGCGATGAATTCGGGGTCGTCGATCATTCCTCCCGTCACAAGCACTCGCGGCGCGCCGTGCGCCTGTTCCCGGGCCGGTTCTTCGGCGGCGATCAGCTCGATCGCCGTTTCGGGTTTTGATCGCTGCGCTTCGAGCAGGATTTCGAGCATTCTCTTTCCTGATATGTCGCCTCTGTGTTGAAGATCGGAGAGCAGGCCTCGCAGTTTCCCATAAAGAGCGATGTACTTTCCGATCTTGTCGTCGGTCAATTTGTCGCCCGCGGCTTCTTCGAGCCAAGTTTTCAGGGCGCCTATTTCAATTTCGAACCTTCGCAGAGAATCGGGCCCTGTAAGTTTCGGTATGCAGAATAGATGCGCGGGTTTATCGGGCCGGAGCGATCTCCATACGTCATATAGCCTCCGCTGCGCGTCGCAGCCGTTGGTGAAAATAAACATATCGATGAAATCGAGTTCGCCCGATTCGAGAGTTTCGAGACATGACTTTATGAAAGGACAGATGTTCGTGTGCATGAGCAGGTCGGCGTGGCCCGAAGGAGTCACTGCTCCTGATATACGGATGGGGTGGAGGCCGGCCGCCGCGATCAGTTCGACCGGCGTATATGAACAGAACCAGCCAGCCGATCGTCCGCCGCCCTCTTCCAAGGCTTTCTTTATTCTTTCCAGATCGGAATGCCTGAACAAGTCGATTCGCCCTCCATATTATTATATTGTGATTATATTATCCTTATAAATACCGCGCAAATTATCTCGGATTGTTTGATTGTTCATCGAATCCCGATGAAGGATTCGGATTAAATTTTTTAAATTAATTGATTTGTAGGTCAATAATGTATTTAATATTATTACTAAATTGGAACTTGATTATAAAAATAATATTTATATAATTATTACTCTTTCAAAGGCATATTGATCGATAAAAACGCCAAGCCTTGAACAACAAACATTAAATATTATAATATGTTTGTTTTAGCATATTTGTTGCATTATCGTGCACGAGCGCAATGCATTGCACGCAATTATCATTTAATATTCAAAATTCAACAATATATCCCAAAAATAAATCAATTACATGTATCAAATAAAAATAAAATCATATCTCTTCATAAATCTTTATGTATCAGCTATTATAACCTTTTTTTTGCCATGCTGTTGATTGGCATGATTTTTCACCATTAAAGATATTGAAATTATCATTCTTGGTCAAAACAGCGGGATTGTCGAACTGCTGAAAGCGAAAAAAC